>NZ_JBEOVA010000015.1:0-212480 GCF_040295225.1 Streptomyces sp. NPDC002896
ACGCCCGGTTACATTCCGAACCCGGAAGCTAAGCCTCACAGCGCCGATGGTACTGCAGGGGGGACCCTGTGGGAGAGTAGGACGCCGCCGAACAATCTTTGAGTGAGCTGGTCCCCCGACTTCGGTTGGGGGACCAGCTCCTTTTTGTTTTGCGTCATCTTGCGTTCACGTTGCGCGGTCAGCATCGCCCCATGGGGACAGTTGGATTGCTGAGGGCCGCGGGCATCGGAGCCGGTGACGAGGTCGTGGTGCCGGCGTTCGGGAACGTCGAAGTCGCCGAGGCTGTGGTCCTTGCCGGAGCCGCACCTGTCTTCGCCGACATAGACCCGGTGACGTACAGCCTTGATCCCGCTGCCGTCGGGGCCGTCATAACGCCGCGTACGGCCGCAGTGGTCGTAGTACACCGCTTCGGGCGGCCGGCTGGCGTCGACGCTCTGCGGAGCATCGGGCGTCGCCACGGCCTACTCGTACTGGAGCACAGCGAGTTGGACGCGCCGCCGAAGGACGGGGTGGCGCAGCGGCGAGCGCATGCCGCCTACCTCGACCAGCGGCTCGGCGGAGTGATAACGCCCATTGGCAGCGAGCGGCACACGTATCAGCAGTACGTCGTGCGAGTTCCCGGAAATGGACGGCCGGACCGGGACGCCTTCGCCCGGGCCATACGGGCCAGGGGAGTTGACGGCCGAGTGCCGGTCAAGACACCCCTGCACCGCATTCCCGGATTCCGGCGCGACGTCTGTCTCCCGGAGACCGAGCGGGCCGCCGACGAGACTCTGGCCCTGCCCGTCGACGCCTCACTTTCGCGGCGCGAGATGCACCGGATCGTCTCGGCCTGCAATGCGCTCGGCGGACTGCTGCAACCCGCTTTCTGAAGCCACGGACGGCGGTTCGGACCACACATGAGTTCGGGGTATGATTTATTTCGTTGCCGCGCGGGAAACCGCGCAGGGCGACCGGCCCCTATAGCTCAGTCGGCAGAGCGTCTCCATGGTAAGGAGAAGGTCAACGGTTCGATTCCGTTTGGGGGCTCCACAGCAAAAGGCCTCCGCCCATCGGGCGGAGGCCTTTTTTGGTTCCCGACCGGGCCTCAGTCCTTCTGAAGACCCGGTACCCGCATCGCCAGAATCGCCATGTCGTCCGAGGGCGCGTCCGACGCGAAGCGCTCCACAGCGCGCATGATGCGGGCGGCAACCGCGCCTGCCGTGAGGCCCGTGCAGGTGGTCAGAACGTCGGTGAGGCCGTCGTCGCCGAGCATGCGCGTGCCCTCGCGGCGCTCCGTGACGCCATCGGTGACGCACAGCAGGACGTCGCCCGGATCGAGTACGACCGTCTGCTCGTAGAGTTCCAGATCGTCCATGACGCCTAGGAGCGGCTGCGGTTCGGCGGCCGGTTCCACCGTGCCGTCCTGGCGGAGGCGGAGCGGCAGCGGATGTCCGGCGCAGACGACCTTCAGGAGGGCCGAGCCGTCCTCCTGGGGCCACAACTCGCCGTAGAGGAGCGTCAGGAAGCGGCTGCGGGCACCCTCGTCGAGGATCGCGGCGTTGAGGCGCTCCAGGACGGCCGGTCCGCCGAAGCCCTCGCGTGCCAGCAGGCGCAGGGCGTGCCGGGCCAGGCCCGTGACGGCCGCCGCCTCCGGCCCCGTACCGCAGACGTCGCCGATCGCGAAACCGTAGGCGCCGTCGCGGATGGGGAAGAGGTCGTAGAAGTCGCCGCCGACCTCGTTGCCCTCGCCTGCCGCGCGGTAGATGACCTCGACCTCGACGCCCGGCACATGGGGCAGCTCCGGGGGGAGCAGACTGCGCTGGAGGGACTGGCTGATCGCCGTACGCTCCGAGTACAGGCGGGCGTTGTCGAGGGCGAGGGCGGCCCTGCGGGAGAGGTCCTCGGCGAGTTCCAGGATCTCCTGGCGGAAGTGTTCGTCGGAGGGTTTGCCGAGCGTCAGCATGCCGATGACGCGGTTGCGGGCCACGAGAGGGAGAACGACGGTCTCGCCGCCGACGGCTGACGCGGTCGCCAGCGTCGTGCCGATGCCGGAGCTCACGCTGGCCGGCTCGCCCAGGCCCAGGCTGCGCATCGAGGTGCGCAGCGCCGCCTCGTGGGCGGCCTCGGAGGGGGTGTTCCACACGCGGGCGCCCGGTGTCGGGACCGGGTCGGGCGGGGCGATCCGGGACAGGAGCGCCTTGAGGCCGTCGATGCGCTCCTCGTCCTCGTGCAGCACGTACGAGAGGTACGGCTCGGATGACTGGTCGGCGATCGTGTAGACCGCGCACCACGTGGCCAGGGTCGGGACCGTCATCTGGGCCATGAGCGCCAGGGTCTGGTCGCGGTCCAGGGTGCCCGCGAGGAGGTCGGAGGCCTCCACGAGGAAGGACAGGGAGCCGCGGCGGAGTCTCTCCAGCTCGCCCAGGCGGGCGGACTCCACGGCCAGCGCGATGCGGTCGGCCGCGAACTGGAGGCGCAGGGCCTCCTCGTTGGAGTACCGGTCGGGCGCCTCCGCCGCGACGCCGAGGGAGCCCGTGAGGCGCCCCTCGACCTTCAGCGGGACCGTGACGACGGAGCGCATGCCCGTGCCGTTGAGGAGCGGCACGGCGCCGGGGACGTCCGCGAGGTCTTCGTGGACGGATGGCATGCGCGCCGAACCGTAGCGGCCGGGCCCCGCTTCGACGGGGACGCGGGCGAAGCGCTGGCGGGCCGAGGGCAGGCCCGTGGAGGCGCGGACCTCCAGCTCCGTCTCGTCGTCGGTGGCGAGCAGGAGGAATGCGGCGTCGCCGTCGAGCATGTCCCGGGCGCGCTCCACCGTGCGCTGCAGGAGCCCGTCCAGGTCGTCGGGCGCCGGGGAGCCGATGAACACCTCGAAAGGGTCCGCGGGATGGCCGTCGGTCAGGTTTGCGGGGTCCGGGTGGGCCGGGCCGCGCAGCGGGGTCTGCAGGACGGCGCGCTCGTGGTCGCGTACGAGAAGGCAGACGGTGGAGGGCTCGCCGTCGGCGTCGCGGACCCGTAGATGCGAGGCGTAGACGGGCGTCACGCGGCCGTCGGCGGCGCGGATGCCGTAACTGCCCTCCCAGCGGGAGAGTTGGAGGGCCTCGGCGATTCCGGTGCTGGTGCCGGGGGTGTGCGGCCAGGCTGCGAAGTCCATGAGGGGCTTGCCGGTGACCTGCTCCGCGGCGTACCCGAAGAGTTCCTCGGCGTCTTCGTTCCAGGCCGTGACGGCGCCGGCCCGGTCGATCTGGATGACGGCGACCCGTACGCGGCCGTCGGCCAGCGGCAGCAGGTCGGTGGGGAGCGATGGGCCTGCGGTGCGGATGCCCACCGGTCGTTCGGGAAGGTCGAGTTGGAACCACACCTGCTTGTACGTGGAGGTGTACTCGACGCCCCAGCGGGAGGCGAGCGCGGCGCACAACTGCAGTCCCCTGCCGCCCTCACGGTCGGGGCTGCCCATCGTCGCGAGCGACTGTTGGAGAGGAATCTCACGCTCCGGATAGCGGTCGGCGACCTCGATGCGTGCGCCATCGCCGGTGCGAAGGCAGAGGACCTCCGCTGCTGTGCCGGCGTGCACCACTGCATTGGTGACCAGTTCGCTGGTGAGGACCACCGCGTCGTCGACGATGTCGGTGAACCCCCACCCCTGGAGGGTGTCGCGGACGAAGGAGCGGGCAGTCGCAACAGAACGCCCGACGGGGTCGAAGGTGGCAGCCGCGCGCGCGGTGATCACAGAACTCCTCGCTCGAGTGTCGACGCCCAGGTCTCCTGTGGTCATACTGAGGCCGCCCCTCCGTTTTGCCCGTTCGTTCCGGCCACCAGCCCAGGCCGGGCGGACCGGGGTGGTTGGACAGCCGCATGCAAGGTTACTTACCTTCACCGTCCATGCGGATGCCGGTCGCCAGTGTTTCCGCCCGGAGGGTGTGCGGACGGTGTGCGAAGCTGCCGAACTGTTATGGCCTGGTTCCGCCATGGTGAAACACTGGGCAAGCTTCAAGAGACAGCCCGGCAAGAGGTCGACCCCTGCGGGAGGGACACAGTGGAGTCTGGCGCAGCGACGCGGAGCGCTAAGACGCGCGCGAAAGGCGGACAGTCCCTGAACAAGCAGCGCACACCACGCAACGGGACCACCGCGGTGGACACCGCGGCTCTCAACAGGTTGCTCGCGGCCCTCCAGTCGATGCGGGACGGTAACTTCCGCAAACGGCTCACGGTCTCGGGTGACGGCGTGATGTCCGAGATTGCAGCGGTTTTCAATGAAGTCGCCGACCGGAATCTCCATCTGACGGGAGAGCTCTCCCGGGTGCGGCGCGTCGTCGGCCGTGAGGGAAAGCTCACAGAGCGGCTGGAGGTGGGCGCCTGCGAGGGCTCCTGGGCGGCGGCGATCGATGCGTCGAACGCGCTCGTGGACGACCTCGTACGGCCGGTCTCCGAGGTCGGCCGGGTGCTGTCCGCGGTGGCGGAGGGCGACCTCCAGCAGCGCATGGAGCTGCGTGCGCAGGGGCCTGAGGGCAGTGGGCATCCGCTGCGCGGTGAGTTCCTGAAGGTCGGGCGCACCGTCAACAACCTCGTGGACCAGCTGTCCACGTTCACCGACGAGGTCACGCGCGTGGCCAGCGAGGTGGGCACGGAGGGCAAGCTGGGTGGGCAGGCCCGGGTGCGCGGTATGTCGGGTTCGTGGAAGGATCTCACGGATTCGGTCAACACCATGGCGTACCGGCTGACGGCGCAGGTGCGTGACATTGCTCTCGTGACGACCGCGGTTGCAAAGGGCGATCTGTCGCGGAAGGTGACCGTCCATGTCGCCGGCGAGATGCTCGAACTGAAGAACACCGTCAACACGATGGTGGACCAGCTGTCGTCCTTCTCCTCTGAGGTGACCCGTGTCGCGCGCGAGGTGGGTACCGAGGGCGAGCTCGGCGGGCAGGCGCAGGTGCCGGGTGTGGCGGGTGTGTGGAAGGACCTCACCGATTCGGTGAACCTCATGGCCGGCAATCTCACCGCGCAGGTGCGGGGGATCGCTCAGGTCACCACGGCCGTCGCCAACGGCGACCTGTCGCAGAAGGTCACGGTCAGTGCACGCGGCGAGGTCGCACAACTGGCCGAAACCATCAACCAGATGACCGAGACTCTGCGCACGTTCGCCGACGAGGTCACGCGCGTGGCGAACGAGGTCGGCGCGGAGGGGCGGCTCGGCGGCCAGGCCAACGTGCCGGGCGCGGCGGGCACGTGGAAGGACCTCACCGATTCGGTGAACACGGTCTTCCGCAACCTCACCACTCAGGTGCGGGACATCGCCACGGTGACGACGGCGGTGGCGAACGGTGACCTCTCGCAGAAGGTCACCGTCGATGTCGCGGGCGAGATGCTCGAGTTGAAGAACACCGTGAACACGATGGTCGACCAGCTCTCCAGGTTCGGTTCCGAGGTCACGCGCGTGGCGCGCGAGATCGGCGTCGAGGGCGAGCTCGGCGGGCAGGCGACGGTGCAGGGCGCGGCCGGTACGTGGAAGGACCTGACGGACTCCGTCAACACGGCGTTCCGCAACCTCACGGGCCAGGTCCGCAACATCGCCCAGGTGACGACGGCGGTGGCGAACGGTGACCTCTCGCAGAAGGTCACCGTGGACGTCTCCGGCGAGATGCTCCAGCTGAAGAACACCGTGAACACGATGGTGGACCAGCTCTCCAGCTTCGCCGACCAGGTCACACGTATGGCCCGCGAGGTGGGCACCGAGGGCCGGCTGGGCGGTCAGGCGCAGGTGCCCGGTGTGGCCGGTGTGTGGAAGGACCTCACCGATTCGGTGAACCTCATGGCCGGCAATCTCACCTCGCAGGTGCGGGGGATCGCGCAGGTGACCACGGCGGTGGCCCGTGGCGACCTGTCGCAGAAGATCGACGTGGACGCGCGCGGAGAGATCCTCGAGCTGAAGAGCACCATCAACACGATGGTGGACCAGCTGTCCGCGTTCGCCGACCAGGTGACCCGGGTGGCCCGCGAAGTGGGTACGGAGGGCCGCCTCGGCGGTCAGGCCCAGGTGCCGGGCGTCGCAGGCGTCTGGCGCGATCTGACGGACTCCGTGAACGGCATGGCCGGCAACCTCACCGCCCAGGTCCGCAACATCGCGCAGGTCGCGACCGCGGTCGCCCGCGGTGACCTCTCGCAGAAGATCGACGTGGACGCGCGCGGGGAGATCCTCGAGCTGAAGAACACCCTCAACACGATGGTGGACCAGCTGTCGAACTTCGCCGAGCAGGTCACGCGCGTGGCGCGCGAGGTGGGTACGGAGGGCATCCTCGGCGGCCAGGCCGAGGTGAAGGGCGTCTCCGGCACCTGGAAGGACCTCACGCAGTCCGTGAACGGCATGGCGAACAACCTGACCATGCAGGTGCGCAACATCGCCGAGGTCACGACCGCGGTGGCCCGCGGCGACCTGTCGAAGAAGATCACCGTCGACGCCAAGGGCGAGATCCTCGAACTCGTCACCACCGTCAACACGATGGTGGACCAGCTGTCCAACTTCGCCGAGCAGGTGACCCGCGTGGCCCGCGAGGTGGGCACCGAGGGCCAGCTCGGCGGCCAGGCCCGGGTGCCCGGCGTCACGGGCATCTGGAAGGACCTCAGCGACAACGTCAACCTGATGGCCAACAACCTGACCACCCAGGTGCGCCAGATCTCCCAGGTCACCACGGCGGTCGCCAACGGCGACCTCACCAAGAACGTCACGGTCGAGGCGAGCGGCGAGGTCGCCCAGCTCGCGGACACCGTCAACACGATGGTGAAGACGCTGAGTTCGTTCGCCGACGAGGTCACGCGCGTGGCCCGCGAGGTGGGCACGGACGGCATCCTCGGCGGCCAGGCGCGCGTGCCGGGCGTGTCCGGCACGTGGAAGGACCTGACCGAGTCCGTGAACTCGATGGCGTCCAACCTGACCGGCCAGGTCCGCAACATCGCGATGGTGACGACCGCCATCGCCAAGGGTGACCTGACCAAGAAGATCGACATCGACGCCCGTGGCGAGATCCTCGAACTGAAGACCACCATCAACACGATGGTCGACCAGCTCTCGAGCTTCGCCGAGCAGGTCACCCTGGTCGCCCGCGAGGTGGGCACGGAAGGCCAGTTGGGCGGCCAGGCACGCGTGCGTGACGTCGACGGAACGTGGCGCGACCTCACGGAGTCCGTGAACGAGATGGCCGGCAACCTGACCCGTCAGGTGCGTGCCATCGCGGCCGTGGCCACCGCGGTGACCCGCGGCGACCTCAACCTCAAGATCGACGTCGACGCGGCGGGCGAGATCCAGGTCCTGCAGGACAACATCAACACGATGATCGCGAACCTGCGCGACACCACCCTCGCCAACAAGGAACAGGACTGGCTCAAGGGCAACCTGGCCCGTATCTCGGGTCTGATGCAGGGCCGTCGCGACCTCGAGGACGTCGCTTCACTGATCATGAGCGAGCTGACGCCGGTGGTCTCCGCGCAGCACGGTGCGTTCTTCGTGGCGTTGCCCACGGACGACGGCAAGGACTTGGGCGCAGCGACCGAGGAGGATGCGTACGAGCTGCGCATGCTGGGCAGTTACGGCTATTCGATGGGTTCCATGCCGACGTCCTTCCGGCCCGGTGAGACCCTGATCGGCACCGCGGCCAAGGAGAAGCGGACGATTCTCGTGGAGAACGTCCCGCCGGGTTATCTGAAGATCGCCTCCGGGCTGGGGGACGCGCCGCCCGCTCATGTCATCGTGCTGCCGGTGCTCTTCGAAGGCACGGTCCTCGGTGTGATCGAGCTGGCGTCCTTCCAGCCGTTCACGCAGATCCAGAAGGACTTCCTCAACCAGATCGCCGAGATGATCGCGACGAGCGTCAACACCATCAGCGTCAACACGAAGACCGAGGTACTGCTCAAGCAGTCGCAGGAGCTCACCGAACAGCTGCGGGAGCGCTCGGCCGAGCTGGAGCAGCGGCAGAAGGCCCTCCAGGCCTCCAACGCCGAGCTGGAGGAGAAGGCCGAGCTGCTGGCCCGTCAGAACCGCGACATCGAGGTGAAGAACACCGAGATCGAGGAGGCGCGCCAGGTCCTCGAGGAGCGCGCGGAGCAGCTCGCGGTCTCGATGCGCTACAAGAGCGAGTTCCTGGCGAACATGTCGCACGAGCTGCGTACGCCGCTCAACTCCCTCCTGATCCTGGCCAAGTTGCTCGCGGACAACGCCGAGGGCAACCTCTCGCCGAAGCAGGTCGAGTTCGCCGAGACCATCCACGGCGCCGGGTCGGACCTGCTGCAGCTGATCAACGACATCCTCGACCTGTCGAAGGTCGAGGCAGGCAAGATGGACGTCTCCCCGACACGTATCGCACTCGTCCAGCTCGTGGACTATGTCGAGGCCACGTTCCGGCCGCTCACCGCGGAGAAGGGCCTCGACTTCTCCGTACGCGTCTCGCCAGAACTGCCCGCGACGCTGCACACGGACGAGCAGCGGCTGCTGCAGGTCCTGCGCAACCTGCTGTCCAACGCGGTGAAGTTCACCGACTCGGGAGCCGTCGAGCTGATGATCCGTCCGGCGGGCAACGACGTGCCCGTGGCCATCAGGGAGCAGCTGCTCGAGGCCGGCTCGCTGCGTGACGCGGACGCCGACCTGATCGCGTTCTCCGTCGCCGACACCGGCATCGGTATCGCGGCCAGCAAGATGCGTGTGATCTTCGAGGCATTCAAGCAGGCCGACGGCACGACGAGCCGCAAGTACGGCGGTACGGGCCTCGGACTGTCCATCAGCCGGGAGATCGCGCGGCTGCTGGGCGGCGAGATCCACGCCCAGAGCGAGCCGGGGCGCGGCTCCACGTTCACGCTCTATCTGCCGCTGTACCCGAGCGAACTCCCGCCGCAGGGCTACCCGCAGCTCGCTCCGGTGATCGAGCCGGGCGACACGGCGGCGTCCGTGCGCGAGCTGACCGCCTCCGCGGCCGAGACGCCCGCCGAGGTCAAGTCGTACCGTGACACGCAGACGGGGCCGGCCGCGCTGTTCAGGCGCCGGCGCAGGGCTGTGGCGGCCGCCGACCAGCGGGCCGCCCTGCCGGGCCAGTCGGCGGCGCAGGACGGCTGGACAGGCGGGCAGGAGCCGGTCCCTCAGGAGCGCCGCGCCCTGCAGTTCGACGGCGAGAAGGTGCTGATCGTCGACGACGACATCCGCAACGTCTTCGCCCTGACCAGCGTCCTGGAGCAGAACGGGCTGTCCGTGCTGTACGCGGAGAACGGCCGCGAGGGCATCGAAGTCCTGGAGCAGCACGACGATGTGACTGTCGTTCTGATGGACATCATGATGCCCGAGATGGACGGATATGCGACGACGACGGCGATCCGCAGGATGCCCCAGTTCGCCGGGTTGCCGATCATCGCGCTCACCGCGAAGGCCATGAAGGGCGACCGGGAGAAGGCCATCGAGTCCGGGGCTTCCGACTATGTGACGAAGCCGGTCGATCCCGACCATCTGCTCTCCGTGATGGAGCAGTGGATGCGTGAGGAGTGACCGGGTGGCGGACAGGCGCTGTCCACTTGCTGACTGACTGTGCCCGAAGTCGTGTAGAAGTACGGGAATCGGGGAACCTTCTGGTCCCCCACCGCGTTTCTGCTACGTGCACAGTGACATCGCGGTGACAGGGTGTGGCGACGGGCAGGGTGCGGCTACCATGACCGGCACAAGTGCGGACGGCGCAAGGGAGTCGTCCCCTGGGGCGGCGCCCGGTGCACTGCCGGGACGAGGAGGGCGGGCCATGGTGCAGAAGGCCAAGATCCTCCTGGTCGATGACCGGCCGGAGAATCTGCTGGCGCTGGAGGCCATCCTCTCTGCGCTCGATCAGACGCTGGTGCGGGCATCGTCCGGGGAGGAAGCGCTCAAAGCACTGCTCACGGACGATTTCGCGGTCATTCTGCTGGACGTCCAGATGCCAGGCATGG
Organism: Streptomyces sp. NPDC002896; assembly: GCF_040295225.1. Taxonomy (NCBI): domain Bacteria; kingdom Bacillati; phylum Actinomycetota; class Actinomycetes; order Kitasatosporales; family Streptomycetaceae; genus Streptomyces; species Streptomyces sp. NPDC002896. The sequence goes on from NZ_JBEOVA010000015.1 coordinate 9,931, forward strand.
ACGGTTTCGAAACCGCTGCGCACATCAAGCGGCGGGAACGGACCCGGGACATCCCGATCATCTTCCTCACCGCCATCAACCACGGCCCGCACCACACCTTCCGGGGATACGCGGCGGGCGCCGTGGACTACATCTCCAAGCCGTTCGACCCCTGGGTGCTCCGCGCCAAGGTCTCGGTGTTCGTCGAGCTCTACATGAAGAACTGCCAACTGCGGGAGCAGGCGGCCCTGCTCCGGCTCCAGCTCGAGGGCGGCGGCAAGTCCGCGGTCGGCGACGCAAAGGAGCCCGCCGGTCTGCTGGCCGAGCTCTCCGCGCGGCTCGCGGCCGTCGAGGAGCAGGCCGAGGCGCTGTCGAAGCAGCTCGACGACGACTCCGCGGACGCGGCAGCGGTGGCCACAGCCGCCCATCTCGAACGCAAACTCACCGGCCTGCGCAGGGCCCTGGACGCCCTGGAGCCGGGCACCGGGACGGGCGCGCCGTCGCTGCCTTCGCAGAACTGACCCCTCGAGGACCCGTACTGAACCCCTGAGGGCCCGTCAGGTCACTGCCGTACCGCGGACGACACGAACGGGTGAAGCGGTGGGCACACGTGTCCCCTGTGGTCTCCGACGGTAATCTCACACCCATGGCCTCACGTCAGTCCGCAGCCAAGAAGTCGCCCGCGAAGAAGGCGGCAGCTCCGACGAAGGCTGCGGCGAGGAAGGCCCCCGCGAAGAAGGCGCCCGCCAAGAAGGCGGCAGCGAAGAGGGCGCCTGCCAAGAAGGCGGCAGCGAAGCCGGCGCCGAAGCCGGCCCCCAATCCGACCGGGGGCGTGTACCGGCTCGCGCGCGCCCTGTGGCTGGGTGTCGCGCACGCCGTGGGCGCGATGTTCCGGGGCATAGGGCGTGGCGCGAAGGGACTCGACCCGGCGCACCGCAAGGACGGCCTCGCGCTCCTCCTGCTCGGCATCGCGCTGATCGTCGCTGCGGGCACCTGGTCGAACCTGCGCGGTCCGGTCGGCGACCTCGTCGAGCTGCTGGTGACCGGGGCCTTCGGCCGTCTCGACCTGCTCGTGCCGATACTGCTCGCCGGCATCGCCGTGCGCCTCATCCGCCATCCGGAGAAGCCCGAGGCGAACGGGCGCATCGTCATCGGCCTGTCCGCGCTCGTCGTCGGTGTGCTGGGACAGGTCCACATGGCCTGCGGCGCGCCGGGGCGCGGCGACGGAAGCGCCGCGATAAGGGACGCCGGCGGACTCATCGGCTGGGCCGCGTCCACCCCGCTGATCTACACGATGGGCGAGGTCCTCGCCCTCCCGCTGCTCATCCTGCTGACGGTCTTCGGACTGCTCGTCGTCACGGCCACACCCGTCAACGCCATCCCGCAGCGACTGCGTCTGCTCGGCACGAAGCTCGGCGTCATCCAGCCGGAGGCCGACGATGACGAGTACGCGACCGAGGACGACGAACGGTACGACGACCAGTGGCGCCAGGCCCTGCCCGCCCGCTCCCGGCGGCGCGGGCCGTCCCTCCCGGAGGCCTACGACCCGGAGCAGGCCGAGGTTGAGGCCCTGTCGACCAGGCGGCGCAGGCCGCGCCGGGCCCCCGTGCAGCCCGCGCTGGACCGCCCCATGGACGCCGTCGATGTGGCCGCGGCCGCGGCGGCCGCGCTCGACGGCGCCGTCCTGCACGGTCTGCCGCCCTCGCCGCTGGTCGCCGACCTCACGCAGGGGGTCGCGGCGGACCGCGCCGAGCGGGAGCAGTCCGTTCCGGTCCCGAACGCACGTACCAAGGATGCTGAACGGGGCGCCGGCAAGGCCCCGGTGAAGGAGGCGGCGCAGAACAGTACTTCGCAGGAGGTCGAACACTCGTCCGCCGTGCCCGACCTGACCAAGGCCGCTCCCGAGGCGCCGCGCGATCTGCCGCCCCGCGCCGAACAGCTCCAGCTCTCCGGCGATATCACGTACGCGCTGCCCTCGCTGGACCTGCTGGAGCGCGGCGGGCCCGGGAAGGCGCGCAGCGCCGCCAACGACGCGGTCGTCGCCTCCCTCACCAACGTCTTCACCGAGTTCAAGGTCGATGCCGCCGTCACCGGCTTCACCCGCGGTCCGACGGTCACCCGCTACGAGGTCGAGCTCGGCCCCGCCGTGAAGGTCGAGCGGATCACTGCCCTGACCAAGAACATCGCGTACGCCGTGGCCAGCCCGGACGTGCGGATCATCTCGCCGATCCCCGGCAAGTCCGCCGTCGGCATCGAGATCCCCAACACCGACCGCGAGATGGTCAACCTCGGCGACGTGCTCCGCCTCGCGGACGCCGCCGAGGACGACCACCCGATGCTGGTCGCACTCGGCAAGGATGTCGAGGGCGGCTATGTGATGGCGAACCTTGCGAAGATGCCGCACGTCCTGGTGGCCGGTGCGACCGGTTCCGGCAAGTCGTCCTGCATCAACTGCCTCATCACCTCGGTCATGGTGCGTGCGACGCCCGAGGACGTCCGCATGGTCCTGGTCGACCCCAAGCGCGTCGAGCTCACCGCGTACGAGGGCATCCCGCACCTGATCACGCCGATCATCACCAACCCCAAGCGGGCCGCCGAGGCACTGCAGTGGGTCGTACGCGAGATGGACCTGCGCTACGACGACCTCGCGGCCTACGGGTTCCGGCACATCGACGACTTCAACCAGGCCGTCCGTAACGGCAAGGTGAAGCTGCCCGAGGGCAGCGAGCGCGAGCTCCAGCCGTACCCGTATCTGCTGGTGATCGTCGACGAGCTCGCGGACCTGATGATGGTCGCGCCGCGGGACGTCGAGGACGCGATCGTGCGCATCACGCAGCTGGCTCGCGCGGCCGGGATCCATCTGGTGCTGGCGACCCAGCGGCCGTCGGTCGACGTCGTCACCGGCCTGATCAAGGCGAACGTGCCGTCCCGGCTCGCGTTCGCCACGTCCTCGCTCGCCGACAGCCGCGTCATCCTCGACCAGCCGGGCGCCGAGAAGCTCATCGGCAAGGGCGACGGGCTGTTCCTGCCGATGGGCGCGAACAAGCCGACCCGTATGCAGGGCGCCTTCGTGACCGAGGACGAGGTCGCCGTCGTCGTCCAGCACTGCAAGGATCAGATGGCGCCGGTCTTCCGCGACGACGTCACCGTCGGCAGCAAGCAGAAGAAGGAGATCGACGAGGACATCGGCGACGACCTGGACCTGCTGTGCCAGGCCGCCGAACTCGTGGTGTCCACGCAGTTCGGGTCCACCTCCATGCTTCAGCGCAAGCTGCGCGTCGGCTTTGCAAAGGCGGGTCGGCTGATGGACCTGATGGAGTCGCGGAACATCGTCGGGCCCAGCGAGGGGTCCAAGGCACGTGACGTTCTTGTGAAGCCGGATGAGCTGGACGGAGTGCTCGCGGTGATCCGTGGGGAAGCTCAACCGTAGGGCGACTGAAAACGTCAATCGCAGGACGACGGAAAGCAACCGTTTCCCTTCCGCATACGTCAAGTTGAGGAAGGGAAGGCACCATGTCCCACCATCGGCATGTCGGTCCATGCTGTTGGCGTACAAAGTGCGACCGCCCGGTTGCCCGACCCTTTCGTACCCCCCCTAGACTGAACCTCCAGCAGGTGGCTACACGCTCGAAAGGCGCCCCCGTGTCCATCGGCAACTCCCCCGAAGACGACCGTCCGTCGGAAGACGACCGCCTGTTCGCAGACGAACGTCCCTCCATCGGCCGGATCCTCCAGCAGGCGCGCATCGACGCCGGACAGACCGTCGAAGAAGTCAGTACCGTCACGCGGGTGCGCATCCCGATCGTTCAGGCGATCGAACAGGACGACTTCACCCGCTGCGGTGGCGACGTGTACGCGCGCGGCCACATTCGCACACTCGCGCGTGCGGTCGGCATCGATCCGGCCCCGCTCCTCGAACAGTTCGCCGCCGAGCACGGCGGGCAGCCCTCGCCGACCCCGGCCGCACCGATGTTCGAGGCCGAGCGCATCCGGCCCGAACCGCGCCGCCCCAACTGGACGGCTGCCATGGTCGCCGCGATCGTCGCCGTGATCGGCTTTGTCGGATTCACCATGTTCAGCGGCGGGGACAGCGACGGCGGGTCGACGCACGTCGCCGAGGGGTCGGCGTCGGGCAGCAGTAAGCCGACGCCCACGCCCAGCCCCACCAAGACCGAGGAGACCAAGCCCGACCCGTCGGACAGCGCGATCGCGGCGGCGCCCGCGGACAAGGTCACGGTCATCGTGAGCGCGGCGGGCGGCCGCAGCTGGATCTCCGCCAAGGATGTCAACGGGCGGCTGCTGTTCGACGGCATACTCGAGCAGGGGCAGACGAAGACCTTCGAGGACAAGCAGCAGATCGACCTCGTACTGGGCAACGCAGGAGCGATCCAGCTGGCCGTGAACGGCAAGCCCATCGAAGACAAGTTCGAGACCGGTCAGGTTGAGCGCCTCACGTACACGAAGGGCGACCCCGAGGCGGGGTGAGCCCCGAGGCCGGGTGAGCGAAGGGCGGCCGGAGGGCGACCACCAGGTGATCTTGAGGTAACCCTCCCGGCGGGGGCTGTCGGCGGGACGAAGTAGTCTGGGGTCCATGCCCGAACGCCGCACCGTCGCCCTAGTCACGCTTGGCTGCGCCCGTAACGAGGTGGACTCGGAGGAGCTCGCAGGCCGCTTGGAGGCGGACGGCTGGGAGCTCGTCGAGGACGCCGCGGAAGCGGACGTCGCCGTCGTCAACACCTGTGGTTTCGTGGAGGCCGCCAAGAAGGACTCCGTGGACGCCCTTCTCGAGGCCAATGACCTCAAGGACCACGGCCGCACCCAGGCGGTGGTGGCGGTCGGCTGCATGGCCGAGCGGTACGGCAAGGAGCTCGCCGAAGCGCTGCCCGAGGCGGACGGCGTGCTGGGCTTCGACGACTACACGGACATCTCCGACCGCCTCCAGACCATCCTGAGCGGCGGCATCCACGCCTCCCACACCCCGCGCGACCGGCGCAAGCTGCTGCCGATCAGCCCGGCGGAGCGGCAGTCCGCCCCTGGTGTGGCCCTTCCCGGGCACGGCGAGTCCGTGGACGTCCCGGACCTTCCGGAGGGTGTGGCTCCGGCCTCCGGGCCGCGGGCGCCCCTGCGGCGGCGGCTCGGCGGCGCGAGCCCCGTCGCCTCGGTGAAGCTCGCCTCCGGCTGCGACCGGCGCTGCTCGTTCTGCGCCATCCCGTCCTTCCGCGGCTCGTTCATCTCGCGGCGGCCCTCCGACGTGCTGGGCGAGACGCGCTGGCTCGCCGAGCAGGGCGTCAAGGAGATCATGCTGGTCTCCGAGAACAACACCTCGTACGGCAAGGACCTCGGCGACATCCGGCTCCTGGAGACCCTGCTGCCCGAGCTCGCCGCCGTGGACGGTATCGAGCGTGTCCGCGTCAGTTATCTCCAGCCCGCCGAGATGCGGCCCGGGCTGATCGACGTCCTCACGTCCACGGAGAAGGTCGCTCCTTACTTCGATCTCTCCTTCCAGCACTCCGCGCCCGGTGTGCTGCGCGCCATGCGGCGCTTCGGCGACACCGACCGGTTCCTGGACCTGCTCGACCAGATCCGCTCCAAGGCCCCGGCGGCCGGTGCGCGGTCCAACTTCATCGTGGGCTTCCCCGGCGAGACCGAGGCCGATCTGGCGGAGCTGGAGCGGTTCCTCACGGGCGCGCGGCTGGATGCGATCGGTGTCTTCGGGTACTCCGACGAGGAGGGCACGGAAGCGGCGACGTACGAGAACAAGCTCGACGAGGACGTCGTCGCCGAGCGGCTCGCGCACATTTCGCGGCTCGCGGAGGAGCTGACCTCGCAGCGGGCCGAGGAGCGCATGGGCGAGACCCTCGAGGTGCTCGTCGAGTCCGTCGACGGCGAGGAGGGTGTGGTCGGCCGGGCGGCGCACCAGGCGCCCGAGACCGATGGCCAGGTGGTGTTCACGAGCGGCGAAGGCCTGCGCGTCGGACTTATGGTCGAGGCGAAGGTGGTCGGCACCGAGGGCGTCGACCTGGTCGCCGAGCCGCTGCAGGGCTCTCGCGCGTGTACCGAGGAGGCGGGCAGATGACCGGAGTGCCGGCGTCCGCGGCAGGCGGCTCCGGCGCACCGGGCGCTCAGGGGACGAAGCCGGTGCGCGGTGGAAAGCTGGGCGCCGCGGCCGTCGACCAGGCCAGCATCTGGAACATCGCCAACATCCTCACCATGGTCCGGCTGCTGCTGGTGCCGGCCCTCGTGATGCTCATGCTCGCCGGCGGCGGATACGACCCTGCGTGGCGGTCCCTCGCCTGGGCGAGCTTCGCCATCGCCATGATCACCGACCTGTTCGACGGCCACCTGGCGCGGACGTACAACCTGGTCACCGACTTCGGGAAGATCGCCGACCCCATCGCGGACAAGGCGATCATGGGCGCGGCTCTGATCTGCCTCTCGGCCCTCGGCGATCTGCCCTGGTGGGTCACCGGTGTGATCCTCGGGCGTGAGCTGGGGATCACGCTGCTGCGGTTCTGGGTCATCCGGTACGGGGTGATTCCGGCCAGCCGCGGCGGCAAGCTCAAGACGCTGACGCAGGGCGTCGCCGTCGGGATGTACATCCTGGCGCTGACCGGGCCGCTCGCCACACTGCGCTTCTGGGTGATGGCCGTGGCCGTCGCGCTCACCGTGGTGACCGGGCTGGACTATGTGAAGCAGGCCGTGGTGCTGCGGCGGCGCGGCAAGGCGGCAGAGGGGGATGCAGCAGAGGGGGATGCGGCAGAGCGGGGGGCGGCCGAGTCCTCCGTGAGCGACCGTTCCCCGGCCGACGGTTCTCCGAACGAGGCCGACCGTTCCCCGGGCGAACGTTCTCCGGGTGACCGGCCTGCCGACAGCGCCGTGGGCGAGCGCGCGGCAGCAAGCCGGGCGGCGGATGACCGGTCGGCGGCCCAGGAGTCCGAGCGGTGACGACCGCGGCTGCCGAGGTGGTGCGGCTACTGACGGTGAGAGGCGAGACGCTCGCCATCGCCGAGTCGCTCACCGGCGGCCTGGTGGCCGCGGAGGTCACGGGAACACCCGGGGCCTCCAAGGCGTTCAGAGGTTCGGTGACCGCGTACGCCACGGATCTGAAGCAGAAGCTGCTCGGGGTCGACGGCGCCCGGTTGGCCGAGTGCGGCGCTGTGGATCCTGAGGTGGCCCTGCAGATGGCGGCCGGGGTGCGCGAGGCGCTCGGTGCGGACTGGGGCATCGCGACGACCGGCGTTGCCGGGCCTGAGCCGCAGGACGGAAAATCCGTCGGTACGGTTTATGTGGCGGTCCGCGGACCGGTCGGCGGCGGCAAAGTGGCCGCACTACGGTTGAACGGCGACCGTGCGGAAATCCGTATGGAGAGTGTACGGAGCGTACTGGCGATGTTGCTCGAGCAGCTCGCCGGCGAACAATCCGGGAATGCGCGGGCACAGGATACGGAAGAGAACGGGGGGACTTGATGTTTGCAGCCCTGAGTGAACACGACATCGCTCCCCGCACGGCCGCGGTGCAAGGCGGTACGGTGGGGCGTGAAGGATGCGGCTACACGGTCCGAGGAGGGAGCCACCGATGATTCTGCTCCGTCGCCTGCTGGGTGACGTGCTGCGTCGGCAGCGCCAACGCCAGGGCCGTACTCTGCGCGAAGTCTCCTCGTCCGCCCGAGTCTCGCTCGGCTATCTCTCCGAGGTGGAGCGGGGGCAGAAGGAGGCTTCCTCCGAGCTGCTCTCCGCCATCTGCGACGCGCTGGACGTACGGATGTCCGAGCTCATGCGCGAGGTGAGCGACGAGCTCGCACTCGCGGAGCTGGCCGAATCGGCAGCAGCCAGCGAGCCGATGCGCGCGCCGGTACGCCCGATGCTCAACTCCGTCTCGGTGACTGGTGTGCCACCGGAACGGGTGACGATCAAGGCGCCAGCGGAGGCAGTGGACGTCGTCGCCGCGTGACGCTCATGCTTGTGTGAGAGCCCCGGCCGGGGCTGTTCGGGACTTGCCCCGGATGCCTCTCGGCCGGGGCTTTTCGCTGTGTCTGGGGTTTGTCCAGGGTTTGTCCTGGAGCTTGTTCTGGGGCTCGTTCTGATGTGACCCGATTTATCCGGTTATGTCATGGTTAGGGCAGTTGGAATATTCGAGATGGCCCAGATGTGCGAGATGCGGAGGATTTCGGATGTACGTCGTGAAGAGCCCCTTGTCCGAGGCGGATCTGAAGACCGTGTCCGAGGCGTTGCAGGGCGCACTCGTCGACCTGGTGGATCTTTCCCTCGTCGCGAAGCAGATCCACTGGAACGTGGTCGGCCCCCGTTTCCGCTCCGTGCATCTACAGCTCGACGACGTCGTGGACACGGCACGCCTGCACTCCGACACCGTGGCGGAACGGGCCTCAGCGATCGGAGTACCACCCGACGGGCGTGCGGCGACCGTGGCGGGCACCAGCGGAATCGGTGCGGTGCCGGATGGCTGGATCAAGGACACGGAGGCGGTGGGCACGCTCGTGGAGGCGCTGGGCGCGGTCATCGCACGGATGCGGGAGCGGATCGGGGCCACCGGTGATGCAGATCCCGTGAGCCAGGACATCTTCATCGGCATCACGGCGGATCTCGAGAAACACCACTGGATGTTCCAGGCGGAGAACGGCGGAGAGCGGCTGGGCGGCTGACGGGGCACTTGAGGCGCGGCGTCGGGCACCGGCGTCGGGCACCGGTGGCCGGCGGCATGCACGGCGCCGGCCGGCGCCGGCTGGAGGTGGCGGCCATGGCAGGGCGGATCGTGCGCTGGGCGTCGGCCGTGGGGCTGGGCGCGCTGTGGTGGTGGGCCGTGCTACGGCTCGCGCTTGCGCCGGACGCCGGGGCGCTGGAAGCCGCCGTGGCCGTGGGTGGCTGGGGACTCAGTCTGCTGCCGGTGCACTGCGTGCCGAAAAAGCGGGCCACGGGCGTCGTGGGAGCGGTTCACCTGCTCGCGCATATGAAGCGTCGGCAGCCGCGGGGGCGAGGGCCCCGGCCCGCCGGGTCGGGTGACCCCGGCTCTCGTACGGCTTAGACCTTGCCGCCGGTCAGTAGGGCATGGCCGGCAGGGCGTGGAGCGCGCTGCCAGGGATGGGCGCTTACCTCCGATTGTGGACGTGCCTGACCGCTGGGGAGGGTGGACGTGGAGCGGGTGCCTGGCCGCAGGGCAGGGCAGATGTGGAACGCGAGCGTGGCGGCGGTGGAACGGGTGTCTGGCGGCAGAGGGCCGAGATGCGGGCTACCAGGGCATGGCGACGCCGCCGTTCGGGCGGAGAATCTGCCCAGTGGTGAAGGATGAGGCGTCGGATGCCAGATGGAGGACGGCATGGGCGATGTCCTCCGGTTCGCCGACACGGCCCAGCGGAGACATGCGGGCCATGAGCCCCTCGGTACGGGCCTGGGTCTCGGTGTCGTCGCGGTCCGTCATGGGCGTGCGGATCCAGCCCGGCGCCACGGCGTTGACGCGGATGCCGTGCGACCCGACCTCTGTGGCGAGGGTTTTGGTGAGCTGGACGACCGCCGCCTTCGCTGCGCCGTAGCAGAGCAGGCCGGGGCCGCCGGTGTCGACGGCCCCCGACGCCATGGTGACGATGCTGCCGCGCGTGCCGGTCGCGATCATGGACCGGGTCGCCTCCTGGCACGCGTACAGCACGCCCTTGAAATTGACGCTCAGGACGCGGTCCAGGTCCTCGTCGCGCGTCTCCAGGACCGGGCTGCGATGCATGATCCCGGCGATGGCGGCCATGACGTCGAGTCGGCCGGCGGCCGCGACGGCTCGGGCGAGCTGCGGTCGGTCGGTCACATCGAGCGGGTGCGTGTGGGCGGTGCCGCCCCTGTCCTTGATCAGGGCGGCTGTCTCGTCGAGGCCCGACATGTCGCGGTCCGCGCAGTGGACGGCGGCCCCCGCCTCTGCGAGGAGTACGGCACTGGCACGCCCTATGCCGCTTGCGGCGCCGGTGACGAATGCGGTGCGTCCGGTGAGGTCGTACGCGTTGACGAGCATGAGGCGACGGTACGAGGATGTCTGACGGTCCGTCAATTAGTGAGGCTTTCCGGCGGATCGTCAAGCACTCGTAACGTCGCTGCCTCGTGAGGCAACCGGGTGCGGGCCTTCGCTGGTCCTACGGCGGTGTCGGCCCGCGTTGGCAGTTCGGGCACCAGTAGGTGGGGCGTTCCCGGCTTCCGTCGCCCTGGTCGGCGGAGCGGATGGGGGTGCGGCAGCGCAGGCAGGGACGCGGCGCACGGCCGTAGACGTACAGCCGCTGGTCGCGGTGGCCCGTGGTGGAGCGGATCAGGCGGTCGCGGTTGGCTTCGAGGAGTTTCTTGGCGAGCACCGGCAGCTTCACGGCGGTGTCGTCGGTGAGCTGGCCTACGGGAAGCCAGGGCGTGACGCGGAGGAGGAAGCAGAGCTCGCTCTTGTAGACGTTGCCGATGCCCGCGAGATTGCGCTGGTCGAGGAGTGCCTCACCGAGGGCGCGGGCCGGGTCGCGGAGCAGGTTGCGCAGCGCGAGGTCGGGATCCCAGTCCGGGCCGAGCAGGTCGGGGCCGAGATGGCCGACGGCCTTGTGTTCGTCGGTGGTGCGGAGCAGTTCCAGTACGGGCAGGCGGTAACCGACGGCCGTGCTGTCCGTGGTGCCGAGGATCGCCCGGATCTGGTGCCCGGGACCGCCCCGCCACCGCTCACCGGGGGCGTACAACCGCCACGAGCCCTCCATGCCGAGGTGCGAGTGCAGGGTCAGCCCGCCCTCGACACGGGTGAGCAGATGCTTCCCCCGCGGGGTGACGTCCAGAACCGTACGGCCCGTGAGATCGGCCGTAGCGTACTTGGGCACGCGCAGGTCGGAACGGATCAGCACATGGTCTGCGAGGGCGGCGTGCAGCTGATGAGCGGTCTGCCAGACGGTGTCTCCTTCGGGCATGGGTCAAGGGTGGCATGGGCGCGTGGCACGGGTCGGTGCGGCGGGGGGACGGGCGACGGGCGGCGCGGGCGAGTGTCAGGGCTGTGCGTGGTGGTCGGGGAGTGCGGGTGGCAGGGCTGTCTGCGGCCGTCGGGGAGTGCGGGCGGGTGGCACGGCTGTGCGGCGGTCGTGGGCAGTACGGGCCTCACGGCGGCCGGCCGCCGTCAGGCCCGTATGCGCAGGCCGCGCGGCGTCGCGTGGAAGCCTGCTCCTTCCAGGAGGGCGGCGAGCGGGGATGTCAGAGCCGAGCCGCCGTTGATCCGCTCCACCGTGATCGTGCCGAGTGAACCGGCCCGGGCCGCGGCCGCGAGGGACTCCGCGGCCGCGCGCAGGCGCGGGTCGTCGGCGGCGTGGTCGTCCGGGGCGGTGGGCCAGGCCAGCAGGGTCTTGCCGCCGCGCTCCATGTACAGGGTCAGTTCGCCGTCGATCAGGACGACCAGGGAGCCGGCCTTGCGTGCGGGCTTGTGCCCCGCACCCGCCGGCGGCTCGGGCCAGGACAGGGCCGCGCCATAGGCGTTGGCGGGGTCAGCGGCCGCGAGCACCACGGTGCGAGGGCCACTCGACCGCGAGCGGTCGGGGGCCCATCCGGGGCCTGCCGGCCTGCCGCGGTAGCCGTCCGGGAAGGCGCTCGGGTCGCCCGGGAACACCGCCGCGTCCGGGCCGGGTATGGTCTCGCCGCGCTCCTGCGCGGTGGCCGCGGCGCGCAGCCGGTCCACCGCGCCGTCCATCGCGAACTGTGCGGCACCGAGCCCCTCGACGACATACCCGCGGCGCGCCTGACCGCTCTCCTCGAACGCCGACAGGATCCGGTACGTCGCCGAGAATCCGCCCTCCACGCCTTCCGCGGCCACCGCACCCCGGGTCACCACACCGTGCCGGTCTAGGAGGACGCGTGCGAGGGCGTGGGCGCGCAGCGTCGGGTCCGGCTCGCGCGCCGGGAGCAGTGACCAGCGCCCGGCCACCGTGGGCGGGCCGGAGCGGGAGGCGGGGCGGGCGGCGGCCGTCAGGGTGCCGTAGCGGCCGCGGGGGATGGAGCGCTTGGCCCGATGCGCCGTGGAGCCCGCGGTGCGACCCGAGCCGAGGAGTGAGCGCATCGGGGCGAGCGTGTCGTTGGTGAGCCGGCCCGACCAGGCCAGGTCCCAGACGGCGTCGGCCAGTTGGGGGTCCGTGGCGTCCGGGTGGGTGGTGGCCCGGACCTGGTCGGTGATCTGGCGGAAGAACAGTCCGTACCCGCCGGAGAGGGTGTTCAGGACGGACTCGTGTAGAGCGGTCAGCTCCAAGGGGTGGGGTGGCGGGAGCAGCAGGGGAGCTGAGTCGGCCAGGTAGAGGGAGACCCAGCCGTCCTTGCCTGGAAGGGCTCCGGCGCCCGCCCACACCACTTCGCCCGCGGCCGTCAACTCGTCGAGCAGCGATGGCGTGTAGTCCGAGACGCGGGAGGGCAGGACCAGCTTCTCGAGGGCGGACGCCGGCACCGACGCACCCTGTAGTTGCTCGATGGCCCGCACCAGTCCGTCCACACCGCGCAGTCGGTGCCCGCTGAGGTGCTGCCACTGCGGCAGGAACTGGGCGAGCGCGGCAGGCGGCACCGGCTCCAGCTCATGGCGCAGCGCCGCCAGGGAACGGCGGCGCAGTCGGCGCAGCACCGTCGCGTCGCACCACTCCTGACCGATGCCCGCCGGGTGGAACTCCCCCTGTACGAGACGGCCGCTGGCGGCCAGGCGCTGCAGGGCGCCCTCGGTGACGGCGGTTCCGAGGCCGAAGCGCGCCGCGGCGGCGGCCGAGGTGAACGGGCCGTGCGTGCGCGCGTACCGGGCGAGCAGATCGCCGAGTGGATCCTTCACCGGCTCGGTGAACGCCTCGGGGACACCTACGGGAAGTGCGGTTCCCAGCGCGTCACGCAGGCGTCCCGCGTCCTCGACCGCCGCCCAGTGGTCCGCTCCGGCGATGCGGACGCGAATCGAGCGGCGGGCTCCGGCCAGCTCCTGCGCCCACTGCGGCTCGGCGCCTCGCTCAGCGAGCTCGGCGTCCGTGAGCGGGCCGAGGAGACGGAGCAGGTCGGCGACGCTCTCGACGTCCTTGGCGCGGCGGTCCTCCGTGAGCCACTGCAGCTCCCGCTCCAGCTCGGTCAGGACATCGGCGTCCAGGAGCTCGCGCAGCTCGGCCTGGCCCAGCAGTTCCGCGAGGAGACGCGAGTCCAGCGACAGCGCGGCGGCGCGCCGCTCGGCCAGCGGCGAGTCGCCCTCGTACAGGAACTGGGCGACGTATCCGAACAGCAGCGAGCGTGCGAAGGGTGACGGCTCGGGCGTGGTGACCTCGACGAGGCGGACCTTGCGGGACTCGATGTCGCTCATCAGCTCCGTGAGGCCCGGGACGTCGAAGACGTCCTGAAGGCACTCGCGCACCGCCTCGAGGATGATCGGGAACGAGCCGAACTCGCTTGCCACCTGCATGAGTTGAGCCGCCCGCTGGCGCTGCTGCCACAGCGGTGTGCGCTTGCCGGGGTTGCGGCGCGGCAGCAGCAGGGCGCGGGCCGCGCACTCCCGGAACCGCGAGGCGAACAGGGCCGAGCCGCCCACCTGGTCGGTGACGATCTGGTCGACCTCGCCCTTGTCGAAGGCGACATCCGCCGCGCCCACGGGCGCCTGCTCCGCGTCGTACTCGGTGCCGACGTTCATGGGCTCCTGGTCGATCAGGTCGAGGCCCATCAGGTCGGCGTCCGGCAGGCGCAGCACGATGCCGTCGTCGGCATGCATGACCTGCGCGTCCATGCCGTACCGCTCGCCGAGCCGCGCGCCCAGTGCCAGCGCCCACGGGGCGTGGACCTGGGCGCCGAAGGGGGAGTGGACGACGACCCGCCAGTCGCCCAGCTCGTCGCGGAACCGCTCGACGACGATCGTGCGGTCGTCGGGCACATGGCCGCAGGCCTGGCGCTGCTCGTCCAGATACGCCAGGACGTTGTCCGCGGCCCAGGCGTCGAGGCCGGCGGCCACCAGCCGGAGGCGGGCATCGTCCTTGGGCAGCGAACCGACCTCGCGCAGGAACGCGCCCACCGCACGGCCCAGTTCGAGGGGGCGCCCCAGCTGGTCGCCCTTCCAGAACGGCAGCCTGCCCGGGACGCCGGGTGCGGGGGAAACCAGCACGCGGTCGCGGGTGATGTCCTCGATGCGCCAGGACGTGGTGCCCAGCGTGAAGACATCGCCCACCCGCGACTCGTACACCATCTCCTCGTCGAGCTCGCCGACCCGGCCGCCGCCCTTCTTCGGGTCCGACCCGGCTAGGAACACTCCGAAGAGCCCGCGGTCCGGAATCGTGCCACCCGACGTGACGGCCAGCCGCTGCGCGCCGGGGCGGCCCGAGACCGTGCCGGCGACGCGGTCCCACACCACGCGCGGGCGCAGTTCCGCGAAGGCGTCCGACGGATAGCGGCCCGCCAGCATGTCGAGCACCGCGGTGAAGGCCGACTCCGGCAGCGATGCGAAGGGCGCCGCGCGGCGGACCATGGCGAGCAGGTCGTCGACCTGCCAGGTGTCCATCGCCGTCATGGCGACGAGCTGCTGCGCCAGCACGTCCAGGGGGTTGGCGGGGACGCGCAGGGACTCGATGGCGCCAGTGCGCATGCGCTCGGTGACCACGGCCGCCTGCACCAGGTCGCCCCGGTACTTCGGGAAGACGACGCCCGTGGAGACAGCGCCCACCTGGTGCCCCGCGCGGCCCACGCGCTGAAGACCGGAGGCCACCGACGGCGGCGACTCGACCTGGACGACGAGGTCCACCGCTCCCATGTCGATGCCCAGCTCCAGGCTGGACGTGGCGACGACGGCAGGCAGGCGGCCCGCTTTCAGGTCCTCCTCGACGAGCGCGCGCTGCTCCTTGGAGACCGAGCCGTGGTGCGCGCGGGCGATGACCGGCGGGGCGCCCATGGCGGCGCCCGAGCCGCCCATCAGCTGGGCGGGCCCGTGCGCCTCCTCCATGGGTTCGCCCGTGGCCCGCTCGTACGCGATTTCGTTGAGTCTGTTGCACAACCGCTCCGCGAGGCGACGCGAGTTGGCGAACACGATCGTCGAGCGATGGGACTGCACGAGATCGGCGATGCGCTCCTCGACATGAGGCCAGATCGACGGCCGCTCGGCCGCCTGACCGGAGTCCGCGACAGGGGATCCGCCCAACTCGCCCAGATCCTCGACCGGGACGACCACCGAAAGGTCGAACTCCTTGCCCGACTCCGGCTGGACGATCTCCACCTTGCGCCGCGGCGAGAGATAACGGGCGATCTCGTCCACCGGGCGCACCGTCGCCGACAGGCCGATACGCCGCGCCGGCCGCGGCAGCAGCTCGTCGAGCCGCTCCAGGGACAGCGCCAGATGCGCACCGCGCTTGGTGCCGGCGACGGCATGCACCTCGTCCAGGATCACCGTCTCCACACCCGTCAGCGCATCGCGCGTCGCCGACGTGAGCATCAGGAACAGCGACTCCGGCGTCGTGATCAGAATGTCCGGCGGGCGCGTGGCCAGCGCCCTGCGCTCGGCGGGCGGGGTGTCGCCGGAGCGGATGCCGACCTTCACCTCCGGCTCGGGCAGCCCCAGACGCACCGCCTCCTGGCGGATACCGGTCAGCGGACTGCGCAGATTCCGCTCCACATCGACGGCGAGCGCCTTGAGCGGGGAGACGTACAGCACGCGGCAGCGCTTCTTCGGATCGGCCGGCGGCGGGGTGGACGCCAGCTGGTCCAGGGCGGCGAGGAACGCGGCCAGCGTCTTGCCGGAGCCGGTCGGGGCCACCACCAGCACGTCCGAACCATGCGCGATGGCGCCCCATGCCCCGGCCTGGGCGGCCGTGGGCGCGGAGAAGGCCCCCGTGAACCAGCCGCGCGTGGCGGGGGAGAAGGCGTCGAGCGCAGACCTGACCATGCCCCCAATCCTGCACCCCGCCACTGACAACGGCTCGGACCTGCGGGAATACCGTGGCATCGAGCTGCGCGAACACGCTGATGGCCGGGGCGCCGGGGCCCTCGCCGGCCGCTCCGGGCCCACGGCGGGTGGCGGAGAATGGAGCCCATGGCGGGTTCAGAGGAGCGGGCACGGCACTGGCAGTACGAGGAGCTGCCCGGCGTCGACCTGCTCCGTGCCCGCTACATCCGCAAGACCTTCGTACGGCACACGCACGAGAACTTCGTGATCGCCGCCATCTCCGACGGCGTCGAGGTCTTCCACCACGGCGGGGCCGAGCAGTACGCGGGTCCCGGTTCGCTCGCCCTCGTCAATCCGGACACCCCGCACACCGGCCGCGCCGGCGTCCCGGAAGGGTGGCGGTACGGCGCGGTCTATCCGGCCCCCGGCCTCGTGGCCGCCATCGCCACCGAGACGACCGCGATCCGCGGCACCCCCGGCTTCGTGGAGCCGGTACTCGACGACCCGTACGCGGCACGTCTGGTCCACCAGGTACTGCGCGCAGCCGACGAAGGGAACGCGCTGGCCGCCGACACCCTGCTGAGGGTGGCGGTGACGCGACTGCTCAGGCTCAACGGCGGCCCGCTCCGGCAGCGGACCGTGCGCAGTGCCGGGAGCCGCCTCGCCGCACGCGCGCGTGCCGAACTGGAAGGCCGGCTGGCCGATCCCCCGTCGCTGGAACAGCTCGCCGACAGCCTCGGCACCAGCCCCTTCGCTCTCCTCCGCGCCTTCCGGGACACCTACGGGATGCCGCCGCACACCTGGCTCACCGACGCCCGCGTACGTGCCGCCCGGCGGCTTCTCGACGCGGGAACGCCGCCCGCCGAAGCGGCCGTCGCCGTCGGCTTCACCGACCAGCCGCACCTCAACCGGCACTTCACCCGCATCGTCGGGGTGCCGCCCGGGGCGTACCAGCGGGAGCGCAAGAACGTACAAGACCCGGGCAGGGCACTCCTCGTACCGTCCGAGGCGTGGCAGAACAGACAGCATCCCCACCCGCAGACATAACAGGCACAGGCGACGGTGGTGCGTCCGGGGCGGAGGGGCCGGTCAAGTCCGACCGGGCCGTCGTCCGGGACGCACTCGGCGTCGGCGTCGCCGTCGGGCTCTCCGGCTTCGCCTTCGGAGTGACCTCGGCCGGCAGCGGCCTCAGCCTGCTGCAGACATGTGCGCTCAGCCTGCTCGTGTTCACCGGAGCGTCGCAGTTCGCGCTGGTCGGGGCACTCGCGGCCGGGGGCAATCCGCTCACCGCTGCCGCAGGGGCCTTCTTCCTCGGCGTACGCAACGCCTTCTACGGGCTGCGTCTGTCACAGCTGCTCGCGCTCCCGCGCGCGGTGCGCCCGTTCGCCGCACAGTGGGTCATCGACGAGACCACGGCCGTCTCGCTCGCGCAGCCCACGCGACGCGGGGCACGCATCGGCTTTGCCGTGACCGGACTCACCCTCTACGTGCTGTGGAACCTCACCACACTGCTCGGCGCCATGGGCGCCGACGCCATCGGCGACACCGACGCCTGGGGCCTCGACGCCGCCGGGCCCGCGGTCTTCCTCGCGCTGCTGGCACCCATGCTCAGGACGACGACGGAGCGTGCCGTCGCGGGCATCGCCGTCGTCCTCGGGCTCGGTCTGCTGCCGGTGCTGCCCGCGGGCGTCCCGGTCCTGGTGGCGGCGCTGGCGGCACCGCTCGTCCTCTGCATGGAGGGCTACAGGCCAGGCCGCTCCCGGGGTGGCGCTGGACACAACGTCCGCGCAGGGCGCAACGGACAGAGGGACAACGCAGAAGCAGAGAAGGAAGACCGTTGAACATCTGGATCGCCATCGCTGCGACCGCGGTGGGCTGCTATGCCGTCAAACTGATCGGCCTGCTGGTGCCGGCCGGCGCGCTGGAGCGTCCCGTCGTCAGACGGCTCGCCGCCTTGCTGCCGGTCGCGCTCCTCGCCGCGCTCACCGCCCAGCAGACGTTCGCCGACGGGCGGGCCCTGGTGCTGGACGCCAAGGCCGCCGGGCTCGCCGCCGCGGCCCTGGCGCTCCTGGTGCGCGCGCCGTTCCTGCTGGTTGTGGGGGTGGCCGTGGTGGTCACGGCGGCGGTGCGGGTGATGACGGGCTGACGCTTCTTGCCGGCACGTGCGTGTGGGGGAACTGTGCCGGTACGCGCGTGCCGGCACAGTCTCGGCACGCGCGTGTGTGGCCTGCCACATGTGCGCGTATGTTCCGCGGCGCACCCGCAGGGCCAGGAGCCCGGCGTCAGCCGATGGCGCGCCCGTGCGCCCGCAGGGTGAGCAGCGCCTCGATCGTCACGATGGGACGCGACTCGAGGGCCGTCCCCGGCGCCCACTGCCGCCAGCGGATGGGCCAGCCGCCGTCCTCCTGCTGATCGCCCTCCAGGAAGTCCAGCGAGCGCTCCATCTCCTCGTCGGTGAACCACGCGCGCGCCAGCGACTCCGGAGCCCTCGCGTAGTCGTACGGGAAATGGTGTTCGCCCGGCGCGTAGCCGGTAGCGACGGGGTAGGCGTCGAGCTGGTCGGGGTCCAGCACGGCGAGGCCCTGCTCACGCACCAGCCGGCCGAGCCGGTCGGCGGCCGCCTCCGCGCGCGGGCGGTCCGGTGCACTGTCGAGGAAGACGATGGCCGCCTCGACCTCGTACGGATGGGACTTCTCCAGGGACTCCACCGCCTGCCAGCAGAAGTCTGTGGCCCGGAACAGCCACGCGTGCCACACCTCGTTGCGGTGCAGCAGGCCCACCACGGGACCGGTGGCGAGAAGGCTGCTGGGAGGGTCGTCCACCACGGGCACGAACGGCGCCGACGGATAGCCGCGCTGGCTGGGATGGATGGCCGGAAGTGCACCTTCCGGTGTCGAGACCGACGACAGATAGCGGCACACGCGCTCCACGCGCTGCCCACCGCAACGCCCGATCGAGTCCAGCACACGCAGCGCGTGCCCGGTGTGCAGAGGCTGGCTGACCGGCCCGCGCAGATCGGGTTCGAGCGCATGGCCGTACCCGTCGTCCTCATTGAGGTAGGCGGCCAGGGCGGTCTCGACGGGGTCGGCGCCGCCGTTCAGGAAGTGGTACGCGAACCGCCGCTGCTCGAGCACGCGCGCGGTGAGCCAGACGAACTGCTCGGCACGGGAGAGTGCGGCGTGCGGGGAGCGGGGAGAGAGCGGTGACGTGGACGGGGGGAGTGGGGATGCTCCGGATTCGGCCATGTTCCGACCGTAGGACGGAAAGCGGTACCAGCAAGCCTCCCGGACACGGCTGCACTCTCAGGGGCGGGATACTGGAAGCATGCGGTTGACGGTCTTCTGGCAGCGAATGGTCGAGCACTTCGGTGAGGCGTACGCCGACTCCTTCGCACGTGACCATGTGATGTCCGAGCTCGGCGGGTGCACGGTGCACGAGGCCCTGGACGCCGGCTGGGAGGCCAAGGACGTGTGGCGCGCGGTCTGCAGCGCGATGGACGTGCCGGCCGACAGGCGCTGACTGGCCGGGAAGCGTTGACGAGACCCCGGGGAGGGGCGCTGACAGTCCAGAAGAGGACGGGCCCGGAACCGACTGTCGGTGGCGTGGGCGACACTGGCACGGTGGCATCGACGGACGAGACC
Source organism: Streptomyces sp. NPDC002896 (assembly GCF_040295225.1). Taxonomy (NCBI): domain Bacteria; kingdom Bacillati; phylum Actinomycetota; class Actinomycetes; order Kitasatosporales; family Streptomycetaceae; genus Streptomyces; species Streptomyces sp. NPDC002896. The sequence goes on from NZ_JBEOVA010000015.1 coordinate 29,421, forward strand.
GCTCAGGCGGATCAGGACACAGCTGCGCTCGGCACGCCCCCGCACGAGACGGCGGGGCCCGCGGCCGAGCGCGGCGCAAGCATGCCGCGGTGGCTCCCGCGCGCCATGGTGCTCGCCCTCGCTCTGGTCGCCTGCTTCCAGCTGGGCACGTGGGCGTTCCACCAGCTGACGGGGCTGCTGATCAACGTCCTGATCGCATTCTTCCTGGCACTCGCCGTGGAGCCCGCGGTGAGCTGGATGGCCGCGCACGGCATGCGCCGGGGCATGGCGACCGGTCTTGTCTTCCTCGCTGTACTGATAGCGAGCGCCGGCTTCGTCACGTTGCTCGGCTCGATGCTCGCCGGCCAGATAGTGAGCATGGTCGAGGAGTTCCCGAAGTATCTCGACTCGGTGATCAACTGGATCAATTCGACCTTCCACACCGAGCTGAGCCGAGTCGACATCCAGAACAATCTGGTCCACTCGGACTGGCTCCAGAAGTACGTGCAGAACGGCGCGAGCGGCGTACTTGACGTGTCCGCTCAGGTGCTGGGCGGCCTCTTCCAGCTGCTGACCATCCTGCTGTTCTCGTTCTACTTCGCCGCCGACGGGCCACGGCTGCGGCGCGCACTGTGCTCCGTACTGCCGCCCGCCAAGCAGGCCGAGGTGCTGCGCGCGTGGGAGATAGCCGTCGACAAGACCGGGGGTTATCTGTACTCGCGCGGTCTGATGGCGATGATCTCCTGCATCGCGCACTACGTCCTGCTCGTGTTCCTGGAAGTGCCCTACGCGCCCGCGCTCGCCGTGTGGGTGGGCCTGGTGTCGCAGTTCATCCCGACCATCGGCACGTATCTCGCGGGTGCCCTGCCGATGCTGATCGCCTTCACCGTCGATCCCTGGTACGCGCTGTGGGTGCTGGTCTTCGTGGTGGTCTACCAGCAGTTCGAGAACTACCTGCTGCAGCCCAAGCTCACCGCGAAGAGCGTGGACATCCACCCGGCCGTCGCCTTCGGCTCGGTCATCGCCGGCACAGCGCTCCTCGGGGCGGTCGGTGCGCTGATCGCCATCCCGGCGGCGGCCACGCTGCAGGCCTTCCTGGGGGCGTATGTGAAGCGGTACACCGTCACGGACGACCCGCGCGTGCACGGCCACCGGCGCCGCGGCTCGGAACTGGTCCCCACGCGCGTGTGGCGGTTTCTGCAGCGACCGAGAGGGCCGTTGGGGCCGAGGGGTCGCACTGAGGACGTGACCGCAGCGGACCTGGCGGAGCCGGAGCAGCGCACTGCGTCGGCGAGCGGGCCGCCGCAGTCGGAGCAATGACGGCGCGCGGGAGTGGCGTGACGGGCGGGGTGCGGTCGTAGCACCGGGGACGGCGCCGAACTCGTGGCGACCAGCCGCTCGGGAGCTTGACGTGCCGGGCAGGCCCGGCTCGATCCCGGAGAGCACGGCGACGCCGCCTTCGCGGTGACCGGCCGCTACGAGCCCGCTGCGCGCGGTCGGCCGTACCCGTGGCGCCCGGGTCATAGCCGCACCGGTCGCTCCGACCCCGCTCCGTGCGGTCGGTCGGCTCGGACTCGCCGCGCCCGGCGGCCGGGGCATAGCCGTAGCGCGCAGTGGCGCGGATCGGCGCTCGCCGCACCCCGAGCCCCTCCGAGCGCGCTGCGCCCTGGCGGGCGTGCCGCGACAGTCGCGGGGCCGGCTGGACAGGGTTTTGGCGCCCGGCTGGACCGGGCTTGTGGTGCCCGGCCGGTGGGCTCGTCGTGCCTCGCTGGTCAGGCCAGCCAGTCCGGGCTGGGCCGAGCCCGCTGTGCCGGCAGCGGGGCGCGAGGCTCGCGGTGCTCGGTCGTGGCTGAGGCGCAGTCGCAGCGAGCTCGCATGGTGTGCGGCGCCGCGGGACCCGCGGTGCCCTGCTGTTCCGGGCTCGAGATGCCCGAGTCGGCCCGGTCCCGCGGTGCACGGCCGGCCCGGTCCCGCGGTGCACGGCCGGTCCGGGTTCGCGGTGCTCGGCCGGTCCCGCTCGCGTGCTCGGCCGGTCCGGCTTGCCGTGACCCAGTCTCGCCAAGGGTGCGGGGCTCGGAACTTCGCGTGCCGTGCGGCCGCCGTGAAAGCGTGGCTGCGCTTGACACCAAAATCGAACATCCATTCTTATGGAGTGCCCGGCGGTGCTCGCTGGGGCGAAATCCCGGCGGATTCCCGCGGATTCACCCGAGTTATCCACAGGCCGGGCAGGCGTCGGAGCGCATTGTCAGTGGCAGGCGTTAGCGTCTTTGACGTGAAGCGATCGACTCAAGCAAACCGGGTGGAACCCATGGCAGGAACCGACCGCGAGAAGGCGCTCGACGCCGCGCTCGCGCAGATTGAACGGCAATTCGGCAAGGGCGCCGTGATGCGGATGGGCGAGCGGCCGAACGAGCCCATCGAGGTCATCCCCACCGGGTCGACCGCGCTCGACGTGGCCCTCGGCGTAGGTGGCCTGCCGCGTGGCCGCGTGGTGGAGGTGTACGGCCCGGAGTCCTCCGGTAAGACGACCCTGACGCTGCACGCGGTGGCGAATGCCCAGAAGGCCGGCGGCCAGGTGGCCTTCGTGGACGCGGAGCACGCCCTCGACCCCGAGTACGCGCGCAAGCTCGGCGTCGACATCGACAACCTGATCCTCTCCCAGCCGGACAACGGCGAGCAGGCTCTGGAGATCGTGGACATGCTGGTCCGCTCCGGCGCGCTCGACCTGATCGTCATCGACTCCGTCGCGGCCCTCGTGCCCCGCGCGGAGATCGAGGGCGAGATGGGCGACTCGCACGTGGGTCTGCAGGCCCGTCTGATGAGCCAGGCGCTCCGGAAGATCACTAGCGCGCTCAACCAGTCGAAGACCACCGCGATCTTCATCAACCAGCTCCGCGAGAAGATCGGCGTGATGTTCGGCTCCCCCGAGACGACGACGGGTGGCCGGGCGCTGAAGTTCTACGCCTCGGTGCGTATCGACATCCGGCGCATCGAGACCCTGAAGGACGGCACGGAGGCGGTCGGTAACCGCACCCGCTGCAAGGTCGTCAAGAACAAGGTCGCGCCGCCCTTCAAGCAGGCCGAGTTCGACATCCTCTACGGCCAGGGCATCAGCCGCGAGGGCGGTCTGATCGACATGGGCGTGGAGCACGGCTTCGTCCGCAAGGCGGGCGCCTGGTACACGTACGAGGGCGACCAGCTCGGCCAGGGCAAGGAGAACGCGCGCAACTTCCTGAAGGACAACCCCGACCTCGCCAACGAGATCGAGAAGAAGATCAAGGAGAAGCTGGGCGTCGGCGTGAAGCCGGAGGAGCCGACGGCCGAGCCGGGCGCCGACGCCGCGGTCACAGCAGCCGCGGACGAGGCCCCGAAGTCGGTGCCCGCCCCGGCGGCCAAGGCCGCCAAGTCCAAGGCCGCGGCGGCCAAGAGCTGACCCGTGACCCGAAGGACCGACTGGCCGGAGTACGCCGATTCCGCAGGGCCGGACGAACCGGCGGACCAGGGCCGCGGGGGCGTCGGCCCTGGTGGCGGCGGCCCGAGCGGCGGCTTCGGCGAAGTCAGCCGCCGTGACGGCCGACCCGGTGGCGGCGGCCGTCGAAGGCGCGGCCGATCCGGTCACCAGGACAGCGGCTTTCAGGACAGCGGCTCCCCAGCCTCGTCGAGGGCCGAGAGCGGGGCGCCGCCTGGGGACCCGGCTGAGCAGGCGCGGGCGATCTGCCTGCGCCTGCTCACCGGGACTCCGCGCACGAGGAAGCAGCTGGCGGACGCCCTGCGCAAGCGGGAGATCCCGGACGACGTGGCGGAAGAGGTGCTGTCGCGGTTCGAGGAGGTCGGGCTGATCAACGACAGCGCGTTCGCGGACGCCTGGGTGGAGTCCCGGCACCACGGCCGGGGACTGGCCCGGCGGGCACTCGCGCAGGAGCTGCGGACCAAGGGCGTGGACTCGACGCTGATCGAGGAGGCCGTCGCCCAGCTCGACTCCGAGCAGGAGGAGGCCACGGCACGCGAGCTCGTCGCCCGCAAGCTGCGCACCACGCGCGGTCTCGACCGCGACAAACGGCTGCGACGCCTCGCGGGCATGCTCGCCCGCAAGGGCTACTCCGAGGGCATGGCTCTGCGAGTGGTCCGGCAGGCGTTGGAGGAGGAGGGCGAGGACGCGGAGTCCCTCGATGGCGAGGGGTTCTAGCTCGCGAGGGGCTGTAGGCCGATCGTGCTCAGGAGCTCATCGAGGATGAGGGGTTTTTAGGCCGACCCCGCTCAGGGCCCGGACGCGGCACAGCCTGGCTCCGGCCGGGCCCGGTGACGGCGCCCCAGCACCGGGCTAAGCGACAGCGCCCGGCACCGGGCCCAGCGACGGCGCCCCAACCGGGCCCGGCGACGGCACCAGGCCGTAGCAAGAGGATTCGCGAAGGACGGCGGACGGCAGACCGGACCCGCATCCGGCACCAGCCCCACTGCACTCGGCACATACGTCCGGTTCCGCTCCGCCAGGCACGGCCTCGCAGCGTACGCCCACGTCGCGGGTCTTCACCCATCGCGTTGCGGGCAGCCGCTCGTCCCGTTGGGCAGGCGTCGCAACTTCCGCTCGTCCGCGGGGCAATCTACTCATGCGTAGAGGTCGACGGCCCCATTCTCCCCGTCGCCGAGCAGGTGTGGCCACGCCCCCCGGCACATCCGCTCGCACCTCGCCGGTTTCCGCCCGCCACAGGGTGGGTGGGGCTAACCCCCCAACGAAGACGCCGGACCACTGCAGTGCACAGACACCTGTGCACAAACGACTGTGTACGCATGCCACAGGAACCCGGTGCACCCGGCCCGAAGGAGCCCACGGAGGCGGCGCACACCCCGGCAGCGAACGAGCTCTCCGAAGCGGGGCACGCCCCCATCGAGCTCTCCGACCTCGCCGCGGTGAACGCGCTCGCGCAGCCCCGCCGACAGCGCATGCTGCAGCACCTCACCGTCCACGGCCCCGCCACGTCCGCCATGCTCGCCCGGGCCCTCGGGCTGAACACCGGCGCCACCAGCTACCACCTGCGCGAGCTCGCGCGGTACGGCTTCGTGGAAGAAGCGGACGACTCGACCGGCCACGGCCGTGAGCGCTGGTGGCGGGTCGTCCCGGGCGACCGCCGCTTCCCGCCGCGCAGCCGCCAGACCCCCGAAATGCGGCACGTCATGGACGAGCTGAACCATCACGCGTACGCCGCCGACCTCGAGCTCTTCGAGCAGCTGCAGCGGGATGCGGGCGAGGCCCCCGACGACCCCTGGGCGGACGCCTTCCCGTACTCGCGCAGCGCGATCCGGCTGACCCTGCCCGAACTCCGGGAGTTCTTCGAGGAGTACATCGCTCTCCTCAACCGCTACAAGCGCGCCGAGGGCGAAACCCCGCCCGGCGCACGCACCGTGCTTACCCGCTTCCTCGCCTTCCCGGCCGCTTCCACGGAGCCGGACGACACCAGCCGCGCGCTCGGCTCAGACGCGGACAACAGGAAAGAGGCCGATCCCTCATGATGCTGCGCTACGCCTTCCGAACCGTCCGCGCCCGCAAAGGCGGCTTCCTCGGCGCCTTACTCGCCCTGATGTGCGCGGCGGCCCTCATCACCGCCTGCGGCACCCTCCTCGAGACGGGCCTGCACGGCACGATCCCCACCGAACGGTATGCCGCAACCCCCGTCGTGGTGTCCGCCGACCAGAAAGTCCACCAGACCACCGTCAAACACAAGAAGGGCAAGACCAAGGTCAAGCACAAGGCCAAACCGATCGCGGAGCGGGCCTGGCTCCCGGAGAACCTGAAGCGGAGGCTCGCGGACACTCCCGGCGTCGCCCGCGTCATCTCCGAACTTACCTTCCTTGCCCGCCCGTTGACTCCGAGTGGCACAGGGGCCGAAGGGGCCGCCTACGGCCACGCCTGGGACTCGGCCGGCCTGACCCCGTACACGCTCACCACCGGCACCGCCCCCAAGGCCGCCACCGACCTCGTCGTCGACCGCGACCTCGCCGAGCGCGCCCACCTCAAGCCCGGCGACCGCCTCACCGTCCAGTCGACGCAGGCCCCGCGCAGCTACCGGATCACTGGAATCGCCGCCCCCGCCACGGCCGTACGCCACCAGACTTCGCTCTTCTTCTCCACGGCCGAGGCCCGCCGCCTCGCGGCGCACCCCGGGCAGGTCACCGCGTTCGGCGTGATCCCCGCCAAGGGCACGGACACGACACGGTTGCGGCAGGCCGTGACGACGGCGCTGCACGGCACCACCGCGCAGGTCAGCGCGGGCGACGACCGCGGTCCCGTCGAGTTCCTGGACGCTGCCGCCGCCCGCACCAGGCTGGTCAGCATGGGTGGCGCGATGGGCGGCACCTCACTGTTGGTCGCGGTTCTCGTGGTCGTCGGGACCTTCGCACTCACCGTCCAGCAGCGCCACCGCGAACTCGCGCTGCTCCGCGCCATCGCCGCCACGTCCGGACAGATCCGCAAGCTCCTCGGCCGCGAGGCCCTGCTCGTCGGCGCCGTCGCCGGAACGGCCGGCGCACTCGCAGGCCTTCCCCTGGGCAGCCGGCTGCACGACAGGTTCGTCGCCATGGGCGCCATCCCCGCCACGCTTGTGCACACGGTCAGCGTCTTCCCACCGCTGGCCGCCGTCGCCGCGACGCTCTTCGGCTCCTGGGCCGCCGCCCGCGTCGCCTCCCGCCGGATCGCCCGGATCCGCCCTACCGAGGCGCTCGCCGAAGCCGCCGCCGAGCGCACCCGACCCGCCTGGGGACGCATCCTGGCAGGCCTCGCACTCCTCGCGGGCGGCACCGTCCTCGTCGCCGTGCTCAGCCGTCTGCGCACCGAGCCCGCCTCGACTCCCGTGACGTTCCTCGCCGTCGTGCTCCTGTCCACCTCCGTCGCCCTGCTCGGGCCGCACCTCGTCAAGGTGGCCGCGGCCCTCTTCGGCGGCCCCCTCCGGCTCTCGGGCCCGAGCAGCAGGGTCGCCACCGCCAACCTTCGCGGCAACGCGGCCCGCATGGCCTCCGTCGTCACCCCCCTCACCCTTCTGATCGGCATGACCTGCACGGTCCTGTTCGTCCAGCCGACCCTCGGCAACGCGGCACGCGCCCAGGCCCGCGAGGGCGTCCGCGCCGACTGGATTCTCGCCGCCGACGGCCCGGGCGTCCCGGCCGAGGCCGCACGGCAACTGCGTGCCCACCACGACACCGCCACCGAAGTGGTCCGTACGACCGTCAGGGTCGGCCTCGACAAGTACGCAGCCCAGGGCGTCACCCCGGCCGGCCTCACCCGTACCTGGGACCCGGACGTCACCGCCGGCAGCCTCGAGCGGCTCACCGAACGGACCGTCGCCGTCAGTGAACTCGCCGCCGGCCGACTCCACCTGAAGCCCGGCAGCAGGCTGAAGCTGACGCTGGGTGACGGCACGCCCGTCACCCTGACCGTCGCCGCCGTCTACGCCAAGGGCCTCGGCTTCGGAGACCTCACCTTCGACCACGACCTGGTCGCCCGCCATGTGGACAACCCGCTCGCCACCTCCGTCCTCGTCGCGACCACCCGTACACAGACACAACTGGCGACTACGCTCCGTGAGTTCCCGGGCGTACGGGTTATCGCCCCTGCCGTCGCCGACTCGCTCCAGGCGGAGCGGCAGCAGGCGAACGCCGAGGCCAACTACCTCGCCATGGGCCTCGTCCTGGCCTTCACCGCCATCGCCGTGGTCAACACGCTCGCCATGTCGGTCTCGGAGCGGGTCCGTGAGTTCGCACTGCTGCGCCTCGCGGGGGCGACCCGCCGCCAGGTGCTGCGGATGCTGCGCACCGAGGCGCTGTCCGTGCTGCTGCTCGCCACGGCGCTCGGCAGCGGCATCGCACTCGCCGTCCTGACCGCGTTCAGCGTCGGCATGACCGGCAGTGCCGCTCCGGCGATCACACCGCTGGTGTACGTCACGGTGGTCGGGGCCGCCGGACTGCTGTCCCTCGTCGCCACCTCCCTGCCGGGGCGGGTGGCGCTCAGGGTCCCGGCTGTGACGGTGGCGACCGCCAAGGAGTAAGGGGCGGGACGCAATTGGGGGCGCCCCTTACAGGGAGGCGCCCCCATCGCTATGCATGCCCGATGAGCCGATCAGCCACGCGTCACCGGCAGCCCCGCCGCCTTCCACGCCTGGAAGCCGCCGACCAGGTCGGTGGCCCGGTGCAGCCCCAGTTGGTGCAGGGACGCGGCCGCCAGGCTCGAGGCGTAGCCCTCGTTGCAGATCACGACCACGCGCAGGTCATGGCTCGTGGCCTCGGGGACGCGGTGGCTGCCCTGCGGGTCGACCCGCCACTCCAGTTCGTTCCGTTCGACGACGAGAGCGCCGGGGATCAGCCCGTCGCGCTCGCGCAGGGCCGCGTACCGGATGTCGACCAGCAGCGCCTCGCCCGCCTGGGCGGCGTCGTACGCCTCCCGGGCCTCGAACCGGTCGTAGCCCTTGCGCACCCGCTCCAGCAACTCATCGATGCCGACGGGCCCTTCCGCCCTTTCGATCGCGTCGCTCACTGCCAGTCCTCCGGGCGCTCGACCTGCTCCAGGCGCAGCACCTGTCCCGTACGGCTGTAGCGGCGGATCTGCGGCAGGGGCGGATAGTAGGCGTGGACGGAGACGGCGTGCCGGTCGATGGACTCGTTGAGCACCTCGTGCACGTGGTGGCGGCCGAAGGCACGGCCTTGGCCTGCCGGGAGCCGCCGCTCCCGGTCCACCCCGTCGGTGAGCTCGAGGGTCTTCCACCCGTCCGTGGGCAGCCGGGCGACGAGCGAGTTCTCCTTGAGCTCGCCCGATGCGGTCAGGAAGGCCCCGACCGACTCGGCGTGGTCGTGCCAGCCGGTGCCGGTCCCCGGCGGCCAGCCGATCAGCCAGGCCTCGCTGCCACCAGGGCCCTCGAGACGCACCCAGGTGCGCCCCTCCGGGTCGAGCGGGAGCGAGGCGATCAGTTCGGCGTCGGCGGCCGTACGCCGTACGAAGTCGAGAAGGTCCGCCTGCGTGGGGACCTGGTCGGGGGCTTCTGCCTGTGCAGAGACAGCATCGGCTTGTGGAGAGACAGCAGGGACAGCGGAGAAGGGCTGGGACACAGACACGGGCACCGTCCTGGTGAGCGTTCGCGTGGGAGCGCGCAGCAGCCCGTCAGCGGGGCGCGCGGAAGAAGGAAAGCGAAAATCAGCAGGACGGACGACACACGCAGCCCGCATAGCGGACGAGGTCCATATGGACCCTCCGCCACAGGCGCACATCGGTGTCGGTCACGTTTCGGAGTAGACCATGAGAGACGTGAAGGGTCAACTCACCGTAAACCATGTGGACGCGGTGACAGTGGGCTCAGCGCGGTCCTGCCGTCGCCCCGTTTGTCTCGCTGGCCTCGGTCTCCGCGGACCCGCCCAGCGCCGCCTCAGCCGCCGCGTACAACTCGGCAGGGCGCACCCCGCCCAGCGCCGTGACCAGGTGTCCGTCGGGGCGGATCAGCAGCACGGTGTGGGGTGCCGCACCCGGATAGCCCTCCGCGACCAGGAGTTCCGCCGGATGGGGCAGCGCCGTGACCGCGGCGGCCAGGCGGGGCATGATCCCGGCCGTCATCCAGTGCCGCCGCTCCCACACCCCCGTGCCGGGTGCGACCAGCAGGACGAGGAGCCCGTTGCGGCCGAGCCGCTCCCGCAGCCGTACGAAGGAGCCGTCCTCCGCGGTGACGCGCACATCGGTCACAGGCATGCCGGGCGCCGTGTCCAACGTCACCTCCGAATCGGAGGGCGCAGGCGCCAGCGGCGAGGCTGCATACGATCCCGGCGCGCCCAGCGGGCCACGGCCCAGATGACCGTCCGTGAGCAGTATGTCGTGGCCGCGCGCCGTCCCCGGCAGATGGGCGCGCAGACCCCCGCCGCCGCGCAGTATCGGCAGCGACTGGTCGGCGGCGCGCAGCCGGGCGGCGACGACCGCGCGCCGCTCGGTCTGGTAGCTGTCAAGCAGCGCCTCGTGCAGCCCGTGGTGCCAGGCCAGCGCCAGCTTCCACGCGAGGTTGTCCGCATCCCGCAACCCCTCGTCCACACCCTGCGTGCCCAGCGCACCGAGCAGATGCGCGGCATCCCCCGCGAGGAACACACGGCCGCTGCGCCACCGCCGCGCGAGGCGGTGGTGCACCGTGTGGACGCCGGTGTCGAGCAGCTCGTACGCCGGAGTGCTGCCGCTGTTCCAGCCCCCCAGGGTCTCCCGGATGCGTGCCACGAGGGCCTCCGGTGTGACCAGCTCGCTGCGCTGCGGGAGCAGCCAGTCCAGGCGCCACGCGCCCGCGGCCAGAGGGCGGGCGGTCACCTCGCTGCCCGCCGGCCGCCACGGCGGCATCCGGTGCAGCAACGCCTCACCCGGCCAGGGAAGTTCCGTACGCAGCGCCGCGACCGCATGCCGCTCGACGGCCGTGCGCCCGGCGAAGCGGATGTCGACGAGCTTGCGCACCGTCGACCGCGGCCCGTCGCAGCCGACCAGATAACTGCCGCGCCACCACGTGCCCTTGGGCCCCTTGGTGTGCGCCGTGACTCCCGAGGTCTCCTGCTCGAGGGAGTCGAGCCGGTTCTCCACCGTCACCTTGACGAGCGGCTCGCGGGCGACGGCGGCACGGAGGGCGGAGGTCAGCACATGCTGCGGCAGGTGCAGCGGCGCGGGATCCTCGGCACCGAACGTGATCTGCCGCATCACCTGCCTGCGCCGCAGGGACCGCCAACCGGACCAGCGGACGCCGGTCTCCGCGAACGAGCCCCGGGCGAGCCGCTCCACGAGATCGGCGGTGTCCTCGCGCAGCACGACCGTCCGCGCGGCCCTCGGTTCGTCCTTGCCGGGCCCCTCGTCGAGTACGACCGAGGGGACCTCGTGACGCGCGAGGGCCAGGGCGAGCGTCAGCCCGACGGGCCCCGCTCCGACGACGATCACCGGGTCCACGACGCGGCGCCCCCTGCCCCTGCAGCCTCGCGGGAAGCCCTGGGTGTCGTAAGGAAACTGGCAGTTCGAGCGGGGTGCGCGGTCACAGAACGTATGCAACCCATTGCCGGTGCTTGCGTCAAGTGACGGAGGCAGTGGCGATCATGCCACTGCCTCCGTTTGCTCACGACTTGTCAGGTCCTGTATCGAGCCGCTGGGTTCCGATGCCGGAGCCGCCGTGTTCCGATCCGGGCGGCTCAGCTCTTGCCGAGGGGCGGCCCCTCACCGTCGCCGGTGTCCCGAGGCCCGTCCGCGGCAGCGGAACCAGGCACCTCGTCGGCCGGTGCGACCGGCTCACCGGGCGCCTCCGGCGCGGCGGCCACCGGGGCCAGCGGGCCCTCCGCGGCATCCAGCACACCGGGCGCCTCGGCCGGCTCGGCGGCCGCGGCCACCGCGATACCGGTCTTGGCACGGCGCCCGCGCCGCTCGATCCACGTCGCGAGCGACGACAGGGCCAGGCAGAGCGCGATGTAGATGGCGCCGACGACGATGACGACCGCGGTGATCGGGTTCTCACCGTTGACGATGATGTTGTTCGCCATCATCCGGGCGGCGTAGAGCAGTTCCGCGTACGTGATGATGTAGCCGAGGGAGGTGTCCTTCAGGGTCACCACCAGCTGGCTGATCATCGTCGGGAGCATCGACCGGACGGCCTGCGGCACCAGCAGTACGGTCATCACCTGGGTCTTGCGCAGACCCAGGGCGTACGCGGCCTCGACCTGCCCGCGCGGGACGGCGTTGATACCGGCCCTCAGGACCTCCGCCTGCACACAGCCGTTGTAGACGGTGAGACCGATGACCAGGGCCCAGAAGGCGGTGTTCTCGCCGACGACACCCAGGTCTTCCTTGTAGCTGAGGAAGAGCACCCACAGGGCGTAGATCGTGATCAGCAGCGGGACGGCGCGGAAGAGCTCGATGAAGCCGGTCGCCAGCCAGCTGACGGGCTTGTGGTCGGAGAGCCGGGCGACGGCCAGCAGCAGGCCGAGCACGAGCGACAGCACACCGGCCAGCGCGAAGACCTTCAGCGTGCTCAGCACACCGTCGCGGATGTTCGTCCGCACACCGGCGTTGTTGAAGATGTTCCACACCTCGGGCTCGAGCACGCCCTTGACGTTCAGCCGGTAGATCGCGAAGACGATCAGGCCGAGGACGGCCGCCGAACCCACGACGGTGTAGACGACATTGCGGACGCGGGCCTTGGGGCCCGGGGCGTCGTACAGGACGCTCGAACTCATCGTGCGACCCCCATGCGCCGCTCGAGCAGCCGGAAGAGACCGCTGATGGTGAAGGTGATGACCAGGTAGCCGAGAGCCACCCACAGGAAGATCCAGGTGATGGCGAAGCCCTTGTCGCTGAGCAGCTTCTGCACCCCGAACAGCTCGGTGACGCTGAACGCGCCTGCGATCGCCGAGTTCTTGGTCAGTGCGATGAAGATCGAGCTGAGCGGCGGGATCACGGTGCGGGTGGCCTGCGGCAGGACGATCATCCGCAGCGTCTGGAAGAAGGTCATGCCGATGGACCGGGCGGCCTCGGCCTGGCCGAGCGGCACCGTGTTGATGCCGGAGCGCACGGCCTCGCACACGAAGGCCGAGGTGTAGAAGCTGAGCGCCAGCAGCGCCTTGGTCCACGGGTTGAGGCCCGGGGCGAAGATCACCGGGACGACGAACCAGGCGACCAGGAAGAGAAGGGTCAGCGGGGTGTTGCGGAACAGCGTGACCCAGGCGGTGCCGAAGAACCGGAGCGGGGGCACGGGTGAGACCCGGAAACCGGCTATGACGACACCCAGCACCATTGCGAGGAGCCCGCTGGCCAGGGTCAGCAGGACGGTGCCTATGAACCCCTCCCGGAACTCCGGGAGATGGTCGAGCAGTACGTTCACGGGAAAGTCCTCGTGGGCGGCAGCGGACGGGCAGAGGGGACCGCGCCCCGTACGCACCGGCGGTGGTGCGTACGGGACGCGCGGTTCACTGCCGAAGGATCAGGCAGGCGCGCGGAGGGGGCACCTCCCAGGCCCTCAAGGCACAGAGGGAGGCCGCGGGCTTCCGGCCCGCGGCCCACTCCGGGGCGCCCCAGGGCTTCGTGAGCCCGCGGCTCAGTAGCGCTCGATGGCCGGCGGCTCGGTGTACGCGGAGCCGGACAGGCCCAGCGTCGCGTCGTACGCCTTCTTGTAGTCGCCGTTCTTCTCGTGCGCCTCGAGCGCGTCGTTGACCGCGTCGCGCAGGGCCTTGTCGTCCTTGGCCATGCCGACGCCGTACGGCTCCTCGGTGAACGGCTTGCCGACGACCTTCAGCTTCTCCGGGCGCTGCGCGGCGTAGCCCTTGAGGATCGCGTCATCGGTGGTGACCGCGTCGACCTCGTTGTTCAGCAGCTGCTGGACGCACTCCGAGTACTTGGCGAGCTCGACGGTCTCGGCGCCGTACTTCGCCTTCTTGATCTCCTGCAGCGGCGTCGAGCCGACGATCGAGCAGACCTTCTTGCCCTTGAGGCTGTCCGGGCCCGTGATCGCCGTCTCGTCCTTGCGGACGAGCAGGTCGGCGCCGGCCAGGAAGTACGGGCCCGCGAAGCCGACCTGCTTCTTGCGCTCGTCGTTGATCGTGTACGTGCCGACGTAGAGGTCGACGTCGCCCTTGGAGATGGTGGTCTCGCGGACGCCGGAGTCGACCGTCTTGAACTCGATCTGGGAGGCCGAGAAGCCGAGGTCGGCCGCGACCATCTTGGCGATCTCGATGTCGAAGCCCGAGCGCGTCCCGTCGGTGTCCTCGAAGCCCAGGAACGGCTGGTCGTTCTTGGCACCGAAGACGATCTTGCCAGCCTTCTGGGCGCGCTCGAGGGTCGGCGAGTCGATCTTCACGTCCTTGGCCACGGTGTACGTGGGGAGCTTCGGCTGGTCGCTGCTGCCGGACCCGCCCTTGGGCTGGTCACCAGCCGTACCGGAGTCGCCGCCGCAGGCGGTGGCGGTGAGCGCGAGCACGGCGATCGCCGCGGCGGCGGCGGACTTGCGGAGCTTCATGGTGAACATCCTTTGAATCGGCAGGAAAGAAGGAACGCGGGGTCGGCCGTGCGTCAGTGGTGAAGGATCTTCGACAGGAAGTCCTTGGCCCGGTCGCTGCGCGGGTTGCTGAAGAACGGCTCCGGGGCGGCCTCTTCGACGATCCGGCCGTCGGCCATGAAGACCACGCGGTTGGCCGCGGACCGGGCGAAGCCCATCTCGTGGGTGACGACGACCATCGTCATCCCGTCCCGGGCGAGCTGCTGCATGACGTCGAGCACCTCGTTGATCATCTCCGGGTCGAGCGCCGAGGTCGGCTCGTCGAAGAGCATGACCTTCGGGTCCATCGCCAGCGCCCGCGCGATCGCGACACGCTGCTGCTGGCCACCCGAGAGCTGCGCGGGGTACTTGTCGGCCTGGGTGCCCACGCCGACCCGGTCGAGCAGGGCCCGCGCCTTCTCCTCGGCGGCCTTCTTGTCGGCCTTGCGCACCTTGACCTGGCCCAGCATCACGTTCTCGAGGACCGTCTTGTGCGCGAAGAGATTGAAGGACTGGAAGACCATGCCGACGTCGGCCCGGAGCCTCGCGAGCTCCCTGCCCTCCTGGGGCAGCGGCCGTCCGTCGATCGATATGTCACCCGAGTCGATGGTCTCCAGGCGGTTGATGGTGCGGCACAGGGTCGACTTTCCGGATCCGGAGGGCCCGATCACCACGACGACCTCGCCGCGGGCGATGGTCAGGTCGATGTCCTGGAGCACATGCAGCGCACCGAAGTGCTTGTTCACGTTCTTCAGCACGACCAGTCCGTCGGCCGCCGGTGCGGTGTCCTTGGCCACCGATACTTCGGTCATCGGCTTCTTGCTCCGTCCTCGTCGGTTGGGAGGACAGTAATGACGCCGTAAAGCCAGCGTCATTACATCTGAGCGAGAATTGAGGATAACGATCCGATAGCGAGCGGATACTGTGCGTGAAAGCGCTCCACGCGCGCGTACCGGCTGGATAACAGAACCGGCCAGCGGCCCGGCCCAGCTTGACGGGTCCTCGGAGATCCGAATGGATGCATGGGTACGCACACGTGTGTAGAGGCCATGACCGAACAACCGATGAACCGGAGGGGGCCGGTATGAGACTGCTGCTCGTCGAGGACGACAACCACGTCGCCGCGGCCCTGTCGGCGGTCCTCACCCGGCACGGCTTCCAGGTGGTGCACGCGCGCAGCGGCGAGGAGGCCCTCCGCGCACTGCTGCCCGCCGACGCCGAGCCCTTCGGTGTCGTCCTCCTCGACCTCGGCCTCCCCGACCAGGACGGCTACGAGGTGTGCGGCAGGATCCGGAAGCTGACCAGCACCCCCGTGATCATGGTCACGGCCCGCTCGGACGTGCGGTCGCGCATACACGGCCTCAACCTCGGCGCCGACGACTACGTCGTGAAGCCGTACGACACCGGGGAACTCCTCGCCCGTATCCACGCGGTCAGCCGGCGCACCCTGCCCGGCGACGGCAGCGCACCGGCCGAGACGGAGGTGCGGCTCGGGCCCGTGCACATCGAGCTGCCCACCCGCCAGGTCAGCGTGAGCGGTGTCGTCGTACAGCTGACCCGCAAGGAGTTCGATCTGCTGGCGCTCCTGGCGCAGCGGCCGGGGGTCGTCTTCCGCCGGGAGCAGATCATCAGCGAGGTGTGGCGCACCAGTTGGGAGGGAACGGGCCGCACGCTGGAGGTGCACGTGGCCTCGCTCCGCTCCAAACTGCGGATGCCGGCCCTCATCGAGACCGTGCGCGGCGTGGGCTACCGGCTCGTCGCCCCGGCGTCGTAGCGGGTCCGGGTGCGTGCTCGACTCCTCCCGCTGCTCATCGTCCTCATGGCGGGCGTACTGCTGGCGCTCGGATTCCCGCTCGCGGTGAGCGTGGCGGCCGCGCAGCAGCAGAGAGTGGTGATCGACCGGATCGACGACACGGCCCGCTTCGCCGCACTCGCCCAGTTCGTCACGGAACGCCCCGCCGACTCCGGGCAGACGGTCGAGGACGAACGGCGGCAGACCCTCCAGAAGGAACTCCAGCGCTACTGGAAGGTGTACCGGATCAGGGCGGGCGTCTTCTACCTCGACGACGATCCCATGGCACACGCCCCGCGCGACTGGTCCCTGCCCAAGTCGGGCGACGTGCGCGCCGCGTTCGAGGAGGCGCGGCTCTCGCGGCCCGACCACGACCCCAAGCAGGTGTGGCCCTGGCAGGACGGCCGTCTGGTCGTCGCCTCGCCGGTCATCCGCGACGGCGACGTCGTCGCCGTCGTCGTGACCGACTCGCCCACGGGCAAGATGCGAGCGGCGACGCTGCGCGGTTGGCTGCCGATCGCCCTCGGAGAAGCCGCCGCGATGCTGGTGGCCCTTGCCGCGGCGCTGCGCCTGACCGGCTGGGTGCTGCACCCTGTACGCATCCTCGACGCCACCACGCACGACATCGCGACCGGCAGCCTCAAGTCACGGGTGGCCGTGGCCGGCGGGCCGCCGGAACTGAGGCGGCTGGCCCGGTCGTTCAACGAGATGGCCGACAACGTCGAGGACGTGCTCGAGCAGCAGCGCGCCTTCGTGGCCGACGCCTCTCACCAGCTGCGCAACCCTCTGTCCGCGCTGCTGCTGCGCATCGAACTGCTCGCCCTCGAACTGCCCGAGGACAACGAGGAGATCGCCTCGGTCCGCACCGAGGGCAAGCGTCTCGCCCAGGTCCTCGACGACCTGCTCGACCTGGCCCTGGCCGAACACGCCCCGGCCGATCTGCAGCTCGCCGACATCGGCGCGCTGGCCGCGGAGCGCGTCGCGGCCTGGCGCCCCCTCGCCGACGAGAAGGGCGTACGGCTGTGCGAGGAATGCCCGGCCGTCACGGCATGGGCCGATCCGGTCGCGCTGTCCAGCGCTCTGGACGCGGTGATCGACAACGCCCTGAAGTTCACCCCGGAGGGCGAGGAAGTCAGCGTTACGGTCGCTGCGAACGGCGAGACGTCGTCCATCGTGATAGCGGACCGCGGGCCCGGCCTCACCGATGAGGAACTGGCCCGCGTCGGCGACCGCTTCTGGCGCAGCAACCGCCACCAGAACGTCAAGGGCTCGGGCCTGGGCCTGTCCATCTCCAGCGCCCTGCTGGCCGCGTGCGGAGGCACCATCGCGTACGACCGCCATGAGCCGCACGGGCTGCGGGTGACGGTGAAGGTGCCGCGGTCGGAACCGCCTGAGGTCTGAGACCTCCCGGGCCTCCGGCCTCGGCCTTGGGCTGTCCCGGGCAGCGCGGTGCCGCGGCGGTCGCCGCAGCGCGCCGGACGCTCGTGCGCTACGGCTTGACCGAGCGGTAGTAGCGGAGGGCGCCCTCATGCAGTGCGAGCGGGTGCGTATACAGGGCCGTCTGCAGGTCCACCAGCTGGGCCGCGTGCACCTTGCTGCCGATGTCGTCCCGGTTCTCTATCACCGTGCGGGTCAGCCCCTCCGTCAGCTCCGGGTCCGTGCGGTCCGTTGTGACCAACAGGTTCGCGACCGCCAGGGTCGACACCGGGGTGTCCTGATGGGTGTAGGTCTCGGCCGGCATCACTGAGGCCCGGTAATAGCGGGAGGCGCTGCTCAGCTTGTGCAGGTCGTCGACGAGGTACCCGAGCTCCACGAAACGGACTTTGGAGCTCTCGGAGAGCTCCTCCAGGGATGTCGTCGGCAGGCCCCCCGACCAGAAGAAGGCGTCTATCTCGCCCCTCTTCAGCGCCGTGGGCATGTCGTTGATTCCGATGTCGCGCGGCTCGATGTCCCTCTCGGGGTCGAGACCCGCGGCCTTGAGGACCTGATTCGCGATCAGACGTACGCCCGATTCGTCCTGTCCCACGGCCACCCGCTTGTTCTTGAGGTCCTTGACGGAGCGCACGTCGGAGTCTCGCGGTACCACGAGCTGCACGTAGTCGTCGTAGAGCCGGGCACAGCCGCGCAGCCTCCCGTAGCCCGGCTTCTTCGCCTGCTGGTACGCCTGAACGGCGTCGGCCGTCGCGATGGTGAAGTCCGCTTCGCCCGTCGCCACCCGCTTGAGGTTCTCCTGCGATCCCTCGCTCTTGCGCAGCGTCACGTGCAGATCCGGTAGATCACGGGCGAGGGCGTCTTTCAGGAGCCATCCGTACTTCTGGTACACCCCCGACTTCACACCCGTACTGAAGGTCACACGGCCGCTCGGCGAATCGTCGTCCAGCGGCAGCAGCCACCACAGCAGCAGCCCGAAGGACACGAAGGCCGCGGCTGCGCTCAGCAGCGCGCGGCGCTTGCCGATATGCGGGAGTGGCTGGAACATGCGGGCGATCCTGCCAGGTCACGCGCCGTGATGACCAGGCCCGGGTGCGGTGACGGCTCGGTCGGAAGGGCCTCCGGGCCCGGCCGGAACCCCTCCCCGGCTCCGGCGTCCGGGGATGTCCCCGTCACCGCCTACCCTTGTGGCATGAGCAGCAGCGACCGGAGCCAGGCAGTGGACGTGCAGCACAGGCAGACCTACGAGATCCGCACCTACGGGTGCCAGATGAACGTCCACGACTCCGAGCGGCTGTCCGGACTGCTGGAGGAGGCCGGCTACGTACGCGCGCCCGAGGGCACGGCCGAGGGCGAGGCCGACGTCGTCGTCTTCAACACGTGTGCCGTCCGTGAGAACGCCGACAACCGGCTGTACGGCAACCTCGGCCGCCTCGCCCCCATGAAGACCAAGCGCCCCGGCATGCAGATCGCGGTCGGCGGCTGTCTTGCGCAGAAGGACCGCGACACCATCGTGAAGAAGGCGCCCTGGGTGGACGTCGTCTTCGGCACGCACAACATCGGCAAACTGCCCGTGCTGCTGGAGCGCGCCCGCATCCAGGAAGAGGCGCAGGTCGAGATCGCCGAGTCGCTGGAGGCGTTCCCGTCGACGCTCCCGACCCGCCGCGAGAGCGCCTACGCCGCGTGGGTCTCCATCTCCGTCGGCTGCAACAACACCTGTACCTTCTGCATCGTCCCGGCGCTGCGCGGCAAGGAGAAGGACCGCAGGACCGGCGACATCCTCGCCGAGATCGAGGCCCTGGTCGCCGAGGGAGTCTCCGAGATCACGCTGCTCGGCCAGAACGTCAACGCCTACGGATCCGACATAGGCGACCGCGAGGCCTTCAGCAAGCTGCTGCGCGCCTGCGGGAAGATCGAGGGCCTGGAGCGGGTCCGCTTCACCTCGCCGCACCCGCGCGACTTCACGGACGACGTGATCGCCGCGATGGCCGAGACGCCGAACGTCATGCCGCAGCTGCACATGCCGCTGCAGTCCGGCTCTGACACGGTCCTGAAGGCGATGCGCCGCTCGTACCGGCAGGAGCGGTACCTGGGGATCATCGAGAAGGTGCGGGCCGCCATCCCGCACGCGGCGATCACCACCGACATCATCGTGGGCTTCCCCGGCGAGACCGAGGAGGACTTCGAGCAGACCCTGCACGTCGTCCGGGAGGCGCGCTTCGCGCAGGCCTTCACCTTCCAGTACTCCAAGCGCCCGGGCACGCCGGCCGCGACCATGGACGGGCAGATCTCGAAGGAGGTCGTGCAGGCGCGGTACGAGCGGCTGGTCGCCCTCCAGGAGGAGATCTCCTGGGCGGAGAACAAGAAGCAGGTCGGCCGCACGCTCGAGCTGATGGTCGCCGAGGGCGAGGGCCGCAAGGACGGCGCGACGCACCGCCTCTCCGGCCGCGCCCCCGACAACCGCCTGGCGCACTTCACCAAGCCCGACGAGGAGGTGCGCCCCGGTGACGTGGTCACAGTCGAGATCACGTACGCGGCCCCGCACCACCTGCTCGCCGAGGGCCAGGTGCTGAACGTGCGCCGCACGCGCGCGGGCGACGCCTGGGAGAAGCGCAACGCGGCCGACGCCGCCAAGCCGGCCGGCGTGATGCTGGGACTGCCGAAGGTGGGCGTGCCGGAGCCGCTGCCGACCGCCACGGGAGGCTGCTCCGCGCACTGAGCGCGGCGGCAGTAGTCTGCCGATCATGCTCGTTGCCGCCGCAGTCTGCCCCTGCCCCCCGATGCTCGTACCCGAGGTCGCCGCGGGCGCCGCTCCCGAGCTGGATGCCGCGCGCACCGCGTGTACGGACGCCCTCGGGGTGCTGGCCGCCGCTCGTCCCGACCTGCTGGTCGTCGTGGGACCCGCCGAAGAGAGCGGACGCGGCGTGCATCCCGAAGGGGCGCGGGGGTCGTTCCGCGGCTTCGGCGTGGACGTCGACGTGCGCCTCGGACGTCCGGCGCGCGAGGTCCCGGAGCGGGAGCTTCCGTACTCGCTCGCGGTTGCGGCCTGGCTGCTGGAGCGTACGGCCTGGTCGGACGCCCCCGTCGAGGGCCTCGGTGTCGGGGAACCCCTCGCGCCGGAGCGGTGTGCCGCGGTCGGACGGGAGATCGCGGTCCAGGCCGGCCGGGTCGCGCTGCTCGTGATGGGCGACGCCAGCGCCTGCCGCACGGTCAAGGCCCCGGGATATTTCGACGAGCGGGCCGCGGGATTCGACGCGGAGGTCGCGCGTGCGCTGGGGAGCGCGGACGTGGCGGCGCTCAAGGCACTGGACGCGGAACTTGCCCACGAACTGAAGGCGGCGGGCCGCGCCCCGTGGCAGGTACTCGCGGGCGCGGCCGAAGAAGCCGGGCTCGCCGGCCGCCTGCTCTACGAGGACGCGCCGTACGGCGTGGGGTACGTGGTCGCGGCCTGGTCGTAACCGCCGGTCCGGGCCGTCGCGGCGCAGACATACGGCGGACGGCCGGGGAGCCCACTGCTCCACGGCCGTCCGCCGGTGTGCTGCCCCTGCTGTCGTTCAGGAAGTCGGAGGGGGTGGCGAATCCTGGGGCGGCGGGGGCGGAGTGGCACCGCGGTCCGGAGTGGTACCGCGCTCGCCCTCCGCTTCCTTGTGTCCCGTTTCTTCCTTGTGCGCAAGTCGGTCCCAGGCGTCCTTCGCCTTGTCCGTGCCCGTGTGGATCTTCTCGCTGTACTTGCCCTTGGTCTTGTCGTCGACCATCTTCGCGGCTTTGTCCAGACCTCTGTCGATCTTGTCCTCGTGGTGCTGCGCGAAGTCCGAAACCTTTTCCCTGGCCGGGGCGAGCTTGGTCTTCAACGTGTCCAGGATGCCCATGGATTCACCTTTCCTTGCGGAGCGCTATTTACGGGCCCCCTCGCCGGCCTCGTTGTCGGCCGCTTCCTCCGCGGACTGCTGCTTGGGGATCTCCACGCTCTCCGCCGTGTTCTTCTCGGCGTCCGCCGCCGGTGTCGCCTCGGTCTCGGCCTCGGACGAGCCCTTCGCCTCCTCCGCCTCCGCTCCGGATCCGGCCGTCAGCAATTCGGCCGGCGCCTCGGCGGTTGACGCCTCCTCCGTACCCTTTGACCTGCGGAGAAACCGTGCAAAAACGCCCATAACTACTCCATACCCTACTCGTGAGAGCGAAATCCCGCGCCGCCCCGGTGCGTCTCATTGCGCCGCCCGGGGCGCCGGTTCTCGAAAACCGGCGGCCGGAACCTCGCAACAGGCAACGACCCCGGATTCGTGGCGTCACGTAGCTCGTTCGGGCAACGGCCTGCGGTTTGCGAAACTGGGGCGGTGAGAAGTGCAGCTCCCGCGCCGCGGGTCATCGCCGTCGTCGGGCCCACCGCGGCAGGAAAGTCCGATCTGGGTGTCCACCTCGCCGAGCAGCTCGGAGGGGAGGTCGTCAACGCCGACTCCATGCAGCTCTACCGGGGGATGGACATCGGTACCGCCAAACTGACGACCGAGGAGCGCGGCGGCATCCCGCACCACCTCCTGGACATCTGGGACGTCACCGAGACCGCGAGCGTCGCCGAGTACCAGCGACTCGCGCGCGCGGAGATCGACCGGCTGCTCGGCGAGGGGCGCACGCCCGTCCTCGTCGGCGGCTCCGGGCTGTACGTCCGCGGGGCGGTCGACAACCTCGAGTTCCCCGGCACCGACCCCGCCGTACGGGCCGTGCTGGACGAGGAGCTCGCGCTGCGCGGGTCCGGTGCGCTGCACGCGCGGCTGGCCGCCGCCGACCCCGAGGCCGCACGGGCCATCCTGCCCAGCAACGGCCGCCGCATCGTGCGCGCCCTCGAGGTCATCGAGATCACCGGCAAGCCCTTCACCGCCAACCTCCCCGGCCACGACTCCGTCTACGACACCGTCCAGATCGGCGTCGACGTGCCGCGCTCCGAGCTCGACGAGCGCATCGCCACGCGCGTGGACCGCATGTGGGAGGCGGGTCTGGTCGACGAGGTACGCGCGCTGGAGGCGCAGGGCCTGCGCGAGGGCCGTACCGCGTCCCGCGCACTCGGCTACCAGCAGGTGCTCGCGGCGCTCGCGGGGGAGTGCACCGAGGACGAGGCGCGCGCCGGGACCGTACGCGCCACCAAGCGCTTCGCGCGCCGACAGGACTCGTGGTTCCGTCGCGACCCGCGTGTGCACTGGCTGAGCGGTGCCGCGGCGGATCTCACAGAACTCCCGGAGCGGGCCCTGGCATTGGTCGAACGACCGGTTACAGCCTGATCACGTGATGGCATCGGGACGCTCCGGCCGCGGTCCGGGCCCCTGACGCCATGCCATCATCGTCCTTCGATCGACCAAAGAGTCCGAAGTTGGGAGGGCGCGTGGCGATGGAGGCCGGCCCTCGCGACACCGCACACGGTGGGGAACACGACACCGCACGTCGCGGCGGGCATGACACGGCGCAGGGCGAGAGCGGACTGAGCTCCGACGGCCCTGACCTGACGCCGGACGGCGTGACCGCCGACGGCCCCGACGCGGACGAACTGGCCGCGCAGGCCGAGGTCGAGGTGGAGCTGCGCCCGCAGCGCCGACTGCGGATCTGGCAGCTCGCGCCCATCGTGAGCCTTGCCGCCGTCGGCTCCCTGATGTTCGCCTTCCCGCTGGCCTTCGAGTTCGGCGACGGCGGAGCCGTCGTCGCCATGCTCGGCCTGCTGATCAGCTCCTGCGCAGCGGGCTGGGCCATGATGGCCGCGCGCCGCGTGGGCTCCACGTGGCCGGGACTGCCCCAGCGGGGTTCCGGCTGCCGCCCGGACTGGCGGGTGATCGCCGCATACGCGGTGGTGGTCGTGGCCGTCGTCGCGCTCGCCGTGTGGCGCGTGGCCCGCCTCCGCTGAGCCCGCGGCCGGTCTCAGCCTGTCCCGGCACCCCGGAGTGTCCGAGCCACCCCTTACGATCGAGGAATGAGCTCGCGGATCGCCTTCCTCAAGGGTCACGGGACCGAGAACGACTTTGTGATCGTTCCCGACCCGGAGAACGCCATCGACCTGCCCCCGGCCGCCGTCGCCGCGCTGTGCGACCGCCGGGCGGGCATCGGCGGCGACGGTCTGCTGCACGTCGTGCGTTCCGCCGCGCACCCCGAGGCCAGGGAGATGGCGGCGCAGGCGGAGTGGTTCATGGACTACCGCAACGGCGACGGCTCGATCGCCGAGATGTGCGGCAACGGCGTGCGTGTGTTCGCGCGCTATCTCCAGCGAGCCGGGTATGTGGGCGAAGGGGACCTGGCGGTCGCCACGCGCGGGGGCGTGAAGAGCGTGCACATCGCCAAGGCTGTGTCCGACAGCGGCTCCGCCGCGGCGGACGTCACCGTCGGCATGGGCAAGGCCGTGTTCCCGGACGGTCCCGAGCGCGACGTCACAGTGAGCGTCGGCGAGCGCAGCTGGCCCGCGCGCAACGTGAACATGGGCAACCCGCACGCCGTGGCCTTCGTGGACGAGCTGGACCACGCGGGCGACCTGCTGGCGCCGCCGCCCTTCACTCCGGAATCCGCCTATCCGGAGGGTGTGAACGTCGAGTTCGTCGTGGACCGCGGCCCCCGGCACGTGGCGATGCGCGTGCATGAGCGCGGCGCCGGCGAGACCCGCTCGTGCGGCACCGGCGCATGCGCCGTCGCCGTCGCAGCGGCCCGCAGGGACGGCGCCGACCCGGCGGCCACCGGGACCCCGGCGACCTACGTCGTCGACGTGCCGGGTGGGCGCCTGGTGATCACCGAGGGCGCGGACGGCGAGATCGAGATGACGGGACCGGCCGTGATCGTCGCCGAAGGCGAGATCGAGGCCGAGTGGCTGGACGAGCGCCTCGCATCGGCACGCCCCTGATCCTGCACGGCGCACCCATGATTCTTCGCTCGAATGGGTGATCCGTTTCACGCTCGGCGAGAGCCGGTCAGCAGCGCGTGATGGGCTCGGTAGCATCAAGCACCGGCCCGGACGGGGGAACGATCGCCCTCCCCTGGGGTGAAGGCCCGGGGTGCCCCCTCCGCTTCGCCGGTCGACGCTGCCGGAGGTGCCCATGAGTGCGGAGGCCGCAGACCACCCGACGCCGGGCGCCGGTGGGGGTCCCCCCGCTCGAGCGACGTCGAGAGTGGGGGAGCCCTCGGTGCACCGCAGGCGCGGCCGTCCCCGGATCGATCTGCGCAGACTGGGCAGGGCCGCACTCCTCGGCTCCGCCGCCCGGGACCGGCTGCCCGACGCCATCGGGCATGTGGTCGAGGCCCATCGCGCGCACTTTCCGGACGCGGACATCGAGCCCCTGCGCAAGGCGTACGTCCTCGCCGAGTCCTCGCACCGCGGACAGATGCGCAAGAGCGGCGAGCCGTACATCACGCATCCGCTCGCCGTGACACTGATCCTCGCGGAACTCGGCGCCGAGACGACGACCCTCACCGCGTCCCTCCTCCACGACACCGTGGAGGACACGGAGGTGACGCTTGATCAGGTCGGCGCGGAGTTCGGCGAGGAAGTGCGCTATCTGGTCGACGGAGTCACCAAGCTCGAGAAGGTCGACTACGGAGCGGCGGCCGAGCCCGAGACCTTCCGCAAGATGCTCGTCGCGACCGGCAGCGATGTCCGCGTCATGTCGATCAAGCTCGCCGACCGGCTGCACAACGTCCGCACGCTCGGCGTCATGCGGCCCGAGAAACAGGTGCGGATCGCCAAGGTGACCCGCGACGTGCTCATTCCGCTCGCCGAACGCCTCGGCGTGCAGGCCCTCAAGACGGAGCTCGAGGACCTCGTCTTCGCGATCCTCCACCCCGAGGAGTACGAGCAGACCCGCGAGCTCATGGCCGCCAACGCCGCGCGGGATGACGACCCCCTGGCGGACATCGCGGAAGAGGTGCGGTCCGTGCTGCGTGACGCGGGCATCGGCGCGGAAGTCCTCATCAGGCCGCGGCACTTCCTGTCCGTGCACCGGGTCCGGCGCAAACGCGGAGAGCTGCGCGGGGCGGACTTCGGACGGCTTCTCGTGCTCGTGAACGAGGTCGCCGACTGCTACGGCGTGCTGGGCGAGCTGCACACGTGTTTGACGCCGGTCGTCTCGGAGTTCAAGGACTTCATCGCCGTACCGAAGTTCAACCTCTACCAGTCGCTGCATACCGCGGTCGCGCTTCCCCAGGCACGGGCGGACGCGCCCGGCGGGACCCCCGCGGCCGTCGAGGTCGCCGAAGTCCTGATCCGTACGCACCAGATGCACCAGGTAGCCGAGGCCGGCGTCATCGCTCTCGGCAACCCCTATGCCCCGGCAGCCGAGGACGCGGCCGACGGGGAGCGCCCCGAGGGTGAGCGCGTCGACCCCACCCGGCCCGGCTGGCTCTCCCGGCTCCTCGAGTGGCAGCAGGCGGCCCCGGACCCCGACACGTTCTGGTCGACGCTCCGCGAGGACCTCGCCCAGGACGGCGAGATCGCCGTCTTCCGTCCCGACGGGGGCAGGCTCGGACTGCCCGCCGGCGCCAGCTGCGTGGACGCCGCGTACGCGCAGTACGGCGAGGACGCGCACGCCTGCATCGGGGCACGCGTCAACGGCCGTCTGGCGACACTCAGTACGGTCCTGCGCGACGGCGACACGGTGCAGCTCCTCATGGGACAGGACCTGGTGTCCGGACCGTCGCGGGAGTGGCTCGACCACGCCCGCACGCCCGCCGCCCGGATCGCCATCAGCCGCTGGCTCGCCGCGCACCCGTCTCCCACCGGGGCACCTCCCGCACTGTCCACCGGGCGGCTGCGGCCCGCGGCCCAAGCTGCGAAGGCCCGGGCGGCAGCACCCCGCCCGGCCGCCGACGCGACGCCCGCCGTACGCCCCGCCGGGGCGAACGCGGTCGTCGACCAGGCGGGCGCGACCGTGCGGCTCGCGGGCTGCTGCACCCCGGTACCACCGGACGCGGTGACAGCCTTCGCCGTGCGCGGCGGAGTCGTCACCGTGCACCGCGCGGAGTGTCCGGCCGTGGCGCAGATGAAGGGACTGGGGCGCACGGAGGTCGGAGTGCGCTGGGGCGACACGGCGGAGTGCCGGGTCACGCTGATTGCTGAATCCTTCGGGCGGCCGCATCTGCTGGCCGACCTCACCGAAGTCATCGCCCTGGAGGGCGCGGCGATCGTGTCGGCGACCGTGGAGCCGCCCAGCCAGCAGCGCGTACGCCACACCTACACCCTCCAACTGCCGGACGCCGCCCACCTGCCGGGGCTGATGCGCGCGATGCGCAACGTGCCCGGCGTGTACGACGTGAGCCGCGCGCAGTACTCGGCCACGGCCACTCCGTAGGCGCACACGTTTGCGGAGGGCACCGTTCGGGTGGGCACGGCGCGCGCCGTCCGGGCTCGGACGGCGCGCGCTGGTAGCGGTGGTCCATGCTGTTCACCCCTTGGACCACGGCGCCGCGAGCGAAGGCCTCCCGGACGTCCCGGACGTTCCGGATCGGGACCGTACTGCTGGCCCCGGCGGCCTGCGCCGGCCTCGTCGCCGCGAGCGCCCCCCTGCCCGTCTCCCCCTCTTCCGGCTCACCGCGGGCGGAGGGACCCACCGCGCTCGGCGTCGGCGACCGGCTCTTCCCGGACCTCGGGAACCCCGGTTACGACGTGGCGTCGTACGACATCTCCCTCACCTATCGCGGCGACAACAGCAAGCCGCTCGACGCCGTCACCAGGATCGCCGCCCGGGCGACGGACCGGCTCGGGCGCTTCAACCTCGACTTCTCACACGGCACGGTCCGGTCGGTCGAGGTCAACGGCGCGCCGGCCCGCTTCGCCAAGGCGGGCGAGGATCTCGTCGTCACGCCGTCCCGGCCGCTGGCGCGGGGCAGCGCGATGCGGGTGACCGTGCGGCACACCAGCGATCCGGTGCCGCCCGACAAGGGGGACGGCGGCTGGGTCCGTACCAAGGACGGCCTCGCCATGGCCAACCAGGCGGACGCCGCGCACCGGGTGTTCCCGTGCAACGACCACCCCTCGGACAAGGCGCTGTTCACGTTCCGCATCACCGCGCCGTCGGACGTCACCGCCGTCGCCAACGGGGTGCCCGTCGGCAGGACGCGTGCCGGCTCCACCACCACGTGGGCGTACCGGACGCTGCACCCCATGGCCACCGAGCTCGCCCAGGTGTCCCTCGGCCGGTCGACGGTCCTGTACCGGACGGGCCCGCACGGGCTGGTCGTACGCGACGTCGTGCCCACCAAGGACCGCAAGGTGCTCGAGCCATGGCTCAGCAAGACCCCGGACCAGATCGCCTGGATGGAGCGGAAGGTCGGCCGCTACCCCTTCGAGAGGTACGGTCTGCTGGTCGCCGAGGCCCAGACGGGCTTCGAACTGGAGACACAGACGCTCTCTCTCTTCGAGAGAGAGCTCTTCACGGACCGCGGCCACCCCGACTGGTCGATCGAGTCGATCATGGTGCACGAACTCGCGCACCAGTGGTTCGGCGACAGCGTGAGCCCGCGCACCTGGTCCGACCTGTGGCTCAACGAAGGGCACGCCACCTGGTACGAGGCCCTCTATGCCGCGGAGAAGTCGGGGCCGTCGCTCGACGAGCGGATGCGCGAGGCATACCGCCAGTCGGACTCCTGGCGGACGTCCGGCGGACCGCCCGCCGCACCCAAGGCCCCGGATGCCGGCCAGAAGATCAGCATCTTCCGCCCCGTCGTCTACGACGGCAGCGCGCTCGTGCTCTACGCGCTGCGGCAGGAGATCGGGCGCACGGCCTTCGAACAGCTGGAGCGGGCGTGGGTGGCCACGTACCGTGACGAGACGGCGACGACGGCGGACTTCGTCTCCCTGGCCTCTCGCATCTCCGGGCGCGACCTGCGGGGATTCCTCCGGCCCTGGCTGTACGGAACGAAGACGCCGCCGATGCCGGGGCACCCGGACTGGCGCACCGAACCCCTCGGCAGGCCCACGGGATGAGCAGGACGCAGCCCGGCGAACAACCCGGAATAACCCGGATGACGACGCGGGCCGCGCCGTGCGACCATCTTCACGTCGGCGGCGCGGCCGCTGAGGACCTGCGCTCGGCGGCAACTCGGGAGATGTCCCGGCTGCCACGCGGGAATCCCGGGACGGCCCCGATCGTTGACCTGGATGACGGCTGACGACCGTCACCCTTTCACTCTCGTATCGACGTAAGGATCAAATGACCTCCTCTTCTTCCCCTTCCCAGGACGAGCAGCGCTTCGCTCAGAACTACCCCGAGGGTCTTCGGGCCGATGCCCTGATGGAAGAGGACGTCGCCTGGAGCTACGAGATCGACGGAGACCGGGACGGAGACCAGTTCGACCGTCACGAGCGCGCGTCCCTGCGCCGTGTGGCCGGTCTCTCCACCGAGCTCGAGGACGTCACCGAGGTCGAGTACCGACAGCTCCGCCTGGAGCGCGTCGTGCTCGTCGGGGTGTGGACCTCGGGGACCGTGACCGACGCGGAGAACTCGCTCGCCGAGCTGGCCGCGCTGGCCGAGACCGCCGGCGCGCTGGTGCTCGACGGCGTCATCCAGCGCCGCGACAAGCCCGACCCGGCCACCTACATCGGCTCCGGCAAGGCCCAGGAACTGCGCGACATCGTGCTGGAGACCGGGGCCGACACCGTGGTCTGTGACGGTGAGCTCACCCCGGGCCAGCTGATCCACCTCGAGGATGTCGTCAAGGTCAAGGTGGTGGACCGTACCGCCCTGATCCTCGACATCTTCGCCCAGCACGCCAAGTCCCGAGAGGGCAAGGCGCAGGTCTCGCTCGCGCAGATGCAGTACATGCTGCCGCGCCTGCGCGGCTGGGGTCAGTCGCTGTCCCGGCAGATGGGTGGCGGTGGCTCCGGCTCCTCGGGCGGCGGCATGGCCACCCGTGGTCCCGGTGAGACCAAGATCGAGACGGACCGGCGTCGGATCCGCGAGAAGATGGCCAAGATGCGCCGTGAGATCGCGGATATGAAGACCGGCCGCGAGATCAAGCGCCAGGAGCGCCGGCGCAACAAGGTGCCCTCGGTCGCCATCGCCGGATACACCAACGCGGGCAAGTCCTCGCTGCTCAACCGGCTGACGGGCGCGGGCGTACTGGTGGAGAACGCCCTGTTCGCCACCCTCGACCCGACCGTGCGCAGGGCCGAGACCCCGAGCGGCCGGCTCTACACGCTGGCCGACACCGTCGGATTCGTCCGGCATCTGCCGCACCACCTTGTCGAGGCGTTCCGCTCCACGATGGAGGAGGTCGGCGACGCCGATCTGATCCTGCACGTGGTGGACGGCGCGCACCCGGCGCCGGAGGAGCAGCTGGCCGCCGTGCGCGAGGTCGTCCGCGACGTGGGCGCGACCGACGTGCCCGAGATCGTGGTGATCAACAAGGCGGACGCGGCCGATCCGCTGGTGCTCCAGCGGCTGCTGCGGATCGAGAAGCGCTCGATCGCCGTGTCGGCCCGCACCGGCCAGGGCATCGACGAGCTGCTCGCGCTCATCGACGACGTTCTGCCGCGGCCCGAGGTCGAGATCGAGGCGCTCGTGCCGTACTCGCTGGGCCGACTCGTCTCGCGCGCACACGCCGAGGGCGACGTGATCTCCGAGGACCACACCCCGGAGGGCACGCTGCTCAAGGCGCGGGTGCACGAGGAGCTCGCGGCCGAGCTGGCACCGTATGTGCTGGCGCTGCCGGGGGCCCGGGCGGCCGGGCACTGACCTGACAGGCCTATCTGGACTGCTGGACCCGCTGAGGGCCGGCAAGCCGACGAAAGGGCGAGGGCCCGTCCCCTGCACAGGGGGCGGGCCCTCGCCGTGTCGGCTGCGTGCGCGGATGCGCGCCGTCCGGTAGTTCCGGTTACTTGCCGCCGTACTTCTCGCTCATCATGTCGAAGATCTGCTTGGCGCCCTTGCCCAGCTGCGGTCCCGCGAGCCAGGTGTTGTCGGCCGGGCCGATCGACGTGTTCGAGACGAGCTTCGTCTTGTCGCCCACGACGCGGAACCAGCCGCCACCGGAGGAACCGCCCGTCATGGTGCAGCCGATGCGGTACATCGTCGGCAGGCTCGGGCTCAGCGAAAGCCTCCCAGGCTGGTCGATGCACTTGTGCATGATCAGGCCGTTGTACGGCGGCGCGGCCGGATAGCCCCACGCGCCCATCGCGCTCACGGACGCGGCGGACGGCGTCGAGAAGTCCACGTCCAGGGCGGCACCGACGGTCTCCTCGAGGGACTTGCTGCCCGTCTCCGGCTTCACGTGGAGCACGGCGTAGTCGTACGCCGCACCGGCGCCGCCCGTCTCGGAGCCGCCCTCGATCCACTCGTTGGACGTGGCCGCCCAGTCCGCCCAGTACTGGCCGTACGGGGCGATCTCCTGCGCCGTGGCGTTGGCCAGCTGGGACTCGGACTTGCCGAGGTCGTTGTAGGCGGGCACGAAGGCGATGTTGCGGTACCAGCCGCCGGACGCGCCCGCGTGAACGCAGTGGCCCGCGGTCCACACGAGGTTGGACTTGCCCGGGTGGCGCGGGTCCTTCACGACCGTGCCCGAGCAGACCATCGAGCCCTCGGGGGAGTCGAAGAACACCTTGCCGACCGGCGCGGCGTTCTCGTGGTACGGGGTCTTCTCACGCTCGGCCTCGACCGGAGCGGGCGCGGGGTCGGAGACGCCCTGGTCGGCCGACGCGTCCTTGGCGGAGATCGTCTTCTTCGGGTCCTTGGCGGACTTCATCCGCTCGGGCTTCCACAGCCCCTCGATGACCGGGTTGACGAAGTCCTTCGCCTCGCGCAGCCAGTCGTCCTTGTCCCAGTTCTGCCAGCCGCCGCTCTTCCACTTGTCGACATCGATGCCGTGCTCCTTGAGCCGGTCGGCGAGGTCGGCGGGAATCCCGCTGTCACCGCTGCCCGTGTCGGCTGCCTGGGACGTGGTGGCGCCGGCCTTGTCACTCGCCTTGTCGCCGGACGGACCGCAGGCGGTGGCGGTGAGCGCGAGAGCCGCCGCGAGCCCGGTGGCGGCCAGGACGGTACGCCGTCCGTGGCCGCGTACGAAAGGCGGACGTATGGAACGCATGGTGCTGTGAACCCCCGATGGAACCTGTATATGTCATGTACTTGTCAGCAGCGCGGAAGCAGGACTTCTCGGACCCCTCGATCGCGACACCCCACTATGCCCGTGGAGTTGGGGACGAACGACGGCGGGGCGGTGAAGGTTTTCGTGCGACACCCCGCCGCCGACTGCGCAGACGCTGCTACAGCCGCCGGGCCGGCTTCCGGCCCGGCGAACGCGTCACTGCCCGGCGAACTTCTCGCTCACCGCGTCATAGATGCCCTTGGCCTCCTTGCCCAGCCGCGGACCCGCCAGCCAGCCCGCCGTCACCGGGCCGATCGACGTGTTGGACACCAGCGCCGGCTTCCCGTCCGAGCCCTGCGCGATCCAGCCGCCGCCGGACGAACCGCCGGTCATGGTGCAGCCGATGCGGTACATCGTCGGCGTGGACCCGGACAGCGAGAGCCGGCCCGGCTTGTCCGTGCACTGGTACAGCCGCTGACCGTCGTAGGGCGGCGCCGCAGGGTAGCCGATCGCCGACAGGCTCTTCAGCTCGTTCGCGGCCGGCGCGTCGAAGTCCACGGGAAGCGCCGAACCCACCGTCTCCTCGAGGGACTTGCCCTCGCCGCCCTTCTCGGGCGTCACATGGATGACGGCGAAGTCGTACGGCGCGCCCTGCCCGCCGGTCGGCCCGCCCTGCTCGATCCACTGGTCGGAGGTCTGCGCCCAGTCACCCCACCAGACGCCGTACGGAGCGACCTCCTCCTTGGTGGCGTTCTGCAGCTCCTCGAGCGACTTGCCGTCGTTGTTGTACGACGGGACGAAGGCGATGTTGCGGTACCAGCCGCCGTCCTTGCCCGCGTGCACGCAGTGGCCCGCGGTCCACACGAGGTTGGACTTGCCGGGGTGCGCAGGATCCTCGACCACGGTCGCGGAACAGACCATCGAGCCCTCGGGGCCGTCGAAGAAGACCTTGCCCGCCTCGGCCGCGTTGTCGTGGTAGGGCGTCTTCACCGACTGCGCCTTCACGGGATCGGGCGTCGGATCGGTGACGCCCTGGCCCCCGGAGAGATCGTCGTCGACCTCCTTGCCCGGCTCCTCGGCGTCGCGCATCCGGTCCGGGTCCCAGAGGTCCTCGATGATCGGATTGATGAAGTCGCCTGCCTCGCGCAGCCAGTCGTCCTTGTCCCAGTTCTTCCAGGCGCCGTTCTTCCACTTGTCCAGGTCGATCCCGTGCTCCTTGAGCCGGTCCTGGATGTCCTGCGGAATCTCGAACTTGTCGTCACCCGCCTGGGTGGTGGAGGGCGACGGCTCACCGCCCGCGTTGTCGTCGCCCGAGCCGTCGCACGCCGTGGCGGTCAGCGCCAGAACGGCGCCGAGGGCTATCGCGCCCGCCACCGACGTTCTGCGCCGCGAGTTCCTTCCGCGACGCGCGGCTGGGATCGGGCGGATGGCTCGCATGGTGTGACTCCCCCTGGGTTTCTTTCGAACTGGTCGGCCCCTCCGGCCGAACGGCACCACACACTATGCCGGTGCCGTCGGGGACGCCGGACGGAACGGCAACGGTTCCGTCACGGCAAGGATCTTCCCCCAACCCGTGATCCTCCGGCTTCGGCGTCGTTGGAAACCTACGGGGCAGTCGCATGTGTGCGTCGCCCCCGTCAACTCGCCTGCGCACAGCGGGAACCCGCCCAGCTGAAGCGGGAACTCGCCCGGCACCGGGCGGGATTTCGCCAGGGAACAGCGGGAGGACCGACAGTCGTGGCCGTGACCGAGCCTGCGCCCGCGGCGGCGCCCGTCGCATTCGAAGGGATCCTGCGCCGCCAGTCGGCGCGCGAATCAGCCGCGCGCACCTATGCTCGCGCCCTGCCGATCGTGCCCGTGCGGGCCCGCGGCCTGACGATCGAGGGCGCGGACGGCCGCCGCTACCTCGACTGCCTCTCCGGCGCCGGCACGCTGGCGCTGGGACACAACCACCCGGTCGTGCTCGAGGCGATCAGAAAAGTTCTCGACTCCGGTGCGCCCCTGCACGTCCTGGACCTGGCCACACCGGTCAAGGACACCTTCACGACCGAGCTGTTCCGCACGCTTCCGCCTCGCCTCGCCGACCGGGCCCGCATCCAGTTCTGCGGCCCGGCCGGCACGGATGCGGTCGAGGCCGCACTGAAGCTGGTGCGTACGGCGACCGGGCGAAGCGACGTGCTGGCCTTCACCGGTGCGTACCACGGGATGACGGCGGGGGCACTCGACGCGTCCGGCGGCGCGACCGGCGTACGGGTGGCCCGGCTTCCGTACCCGCAGGACTACCGCTGCCCGTTCGGTATCGGCGGCACGCGCGGCGCCGAGCTCGCCGGGCGCTGGACCGAGAACCTCCTCGACGACCCCAAGTCCGGTGTGCCCCAGCCCGCGGGCATGATCCTCGAACCGGTGCAGGGGGAGGGCGGCGTGATCCCCGCCCCCGACGACTGGCTGCGGCACATGCGCCAGATCACCGCGGCCCGGTCCATTCCGCTGATCGCCGACGAGGTGCAGACCGGCGTCGGGCGGACCGGGATGTTCTGGGCGGTCGAACACAGCGGCATCACGCCGGACGTGATGGTGCTGTCCAAGGCGATCGGCGGCAGCCTGCCGCTGGCCGTCGTGGTCTACCGGGACGACCTCGATGCCTGGGGGCCGGGCGCTCACGCGGGCACCTTCCGCGGCAACCAGCTCGCCATGGCGGCGGGCGCGGCCACGTTGGCGTACGTCCGGGAGAACCGGCTCGCGGAACGTGCTGGGGTGTTGGGCGCCCGTATGCTCGGCCAGCTCCAGGGACTGGCCGCCGAGTATGCGTGCGTGGGCGACGTGCGCGGCAGGGGACTGATGATCGGCGTCGAGCTCGTCGACCCCGCGGCCGAGGACCCCGCGGCCCCCGGCCCGCCGCCTGCGGCGCCCGAACTGGCCGCCACCGTCCAGCGCGAGTGCCTGCGCCGCGGACTCATCGTGGAACTCGGCGGCCGGCACTCCAGCGTCGTACGCCTTCTTCCCCCGCTCACCCTCACGGACGAGCAGGCCTCCGCGGTTCTCGACCGTCTCGCCGACGCGCTGGCCGCGGCGGTGCACCGTCACCACGTCGACTAGAGCCGGTCGATATCGACCAGAGCCGAGCCGCGTCGAACAGAGCGGATCCCACACGTCACAGACCAACCAGAGCCGCCTCGGTCCCTCCCCGTACGAGCCCGAACAACCCCACGAGGAAGCCCTCTTGAACGCCAACTCCGAACCAGAAGGCCTCTCCCACCTGCCCCTGCACAGCGCAAGCGGCACGCAGGTGCCGCTGCTTGCGGAGCCCCGCTCCGTCCCCCGGCAGCAGGAGGGCGGCCAGGCGGCCGAACGCCTGCACGGCGCAACCGCCGATCTGCTGGAACACCACGATCCAGGGATCGCCGCGCAGGGGGCGGCCGTCGAGAACCTGCTGCGCTGCTGGGTACGGGAGAAGAACCTCGCCGCACCGGAGCAGGGCACTCTGCGTATTCCGCTCGAGGCCAGTTGCACCGCACTCCTCGTGCCCGTGCACTACTGGTCGGCCTGCGGCTGGCACCGCTTCGGCCTGCCGTACCTGGAAGACGGCCCGGACAGTGCGCCCTCGGTGGACGCGGTCACGGTCGCGGCGCTCCTTGCGCGCGAGTGCCTGGGGGGGACGGCGGGCATCGCGGCCGAGGCGGCGTCCGACAGGGGAGCTGACGAAGCCGACGAGTCGGAGGACACCGAAGACGTCGATGCCGAGAGCGCGGGCGGCCGTACTGCGCCGGCCGCTCAGGCCGTGGAGGATGTTCCGGCCGAGCAGGACCTGCCGACCGTACAACTCGGCGACGGAGGCGACCTCGTGGCGCGCGTCGCCGATTCCGTGCGGCGTACCGCCATGTTCGTCGCCGACCGCAGGAGGAGTCCCGGCGACGCACCGGATCTCTTTCTGGCCGCCGAGCAGGCCCTGCTCCTCGGGCACCCCCTGCACCCGGCCCCGAAGAGCCGCGAAGGACTGACCGAGGCCGAGTCTCGGCTGTACTCCCCGGAGTTGAGGGGAGCCTTCCCGCTGCACTGGATGGCTGTGGCCCCGTCCGTCCTCGCCACCGACTCGGCATGGACCGAGCGGGGCCGCGCCGTCCCCGCCGCGCAGCTCACCGCATACCTGGCCGGTGACGCACTGCCGCTGCCCGACGGATACACCGCCCTGCCGATGCATCCGTGGCAGATCCGCGAGGTCACCCACCGCGCGGAGACCGCCGAGCTCCTCGACGCCGGCCTCCTGAAGGACCTCGGTCCCCATGGCTCCCCGTGGCACCCCACCTCCTCCGTACGCACCGTGTACCGCTCCGGTGCACCCGCGATGCTCAAGCTGTCGCTGGGTCTGCGCATCACCAACTCCCGCCGGGAGAACCTCCGCAAGGAGCTCCACCGCGGAGTCGAGGTCCACCGTCTGCTGCGCAGCGGCCTCGCGGAGCAGTGGCAGCAGGCGCACCCGGGCTTCGACATCGTGCGCGACCCGGCCTGGCTCGCCGTCGACGGGCCCGACGGAGAACCCGTGCCCGGGCTCGACGTCATGATCCGGCACAACCCCTTCGGCCCGGGTGACGACGTCTCCTGCATCGCCGGACTCGTCTCGCCGCGGCCTCCGGTTCAGCCCGCCGGACAGGACCGCACCCCCATGCGGTCCCGGCTCACCGAGCTCGTGACCAGGCTCGCGGGACGTACGGGCCGTCCCAGGGGAGCCGTCGCCGCCGAGTGGTTCCTGCGCTATCTGCAGCAGGTCGTACGTCCCGTGCTGTGGCTCGACAGTGAGGCAGGCATCGCCCTGGAGGCCCATCAGCAGAACACGCTCCTGCTGCTGGACCCCGACGGCTGGCCCATCGGCGGCCGCTACCGGGACAACCAGGGGTACTACTTCCGCGAGTCCCGGCGCGACGAACTCGACAAGCGTCTCCCCGGCATCGGCGAACTCAGCGACACGTTCGTCTCCGACGCGGTCACGAACGAGCGCTTCGCCTACTACCTGGCCATCAACAACGTCCTCGGCCTCATCGGCGCCTTCGGCTCCCAGCGCCTCGCCGACGAACAACTGCTGCTCGCCGCGTTCCGCCAGTTCCTTCGCGACGTCGGCACGGGGCCCAAGGGTCTGCGCACGCCGCTTCCCGAACAGCTCCTCGACTCGCCTGTGCTGCGCTGCAAGGCCAACCTGCTCACCCGTGTGCACGGTCTCGACGAACTCGTCGGTCCCGTCGACACCCAGTCCGTCTACGTCGCGATCGCCAACCCCCTTCATTCCTGAGGTACATGCCCCACCCACACTCCGAGAGAGGAGCAGCGCCGTGGCTCCCACCGATGCGAGCACCGACGCCGGTGTCCCCACCGCCACCGAGACCGGCCCATGGGCCGGCATGGAGACAGGTCCAGCCGACGGGACCGAGACCGGCACGGGCACGGGCACCGGTACGGAGCCCGGCGCGGGTACCGATGCGGAGACCGGCACGGGTACCGGCACCGGCACGGAACCCGGCTCGGATGACGCGAACAGCACAGACACACTGGACCTGCGCCTGCCGGACGAGCTCATCGCCCTCTTCACCGAGGCCCCCGAAACCGAGGCGTCGGAAAGCGACCAAGCCCCCGAGCCCACCGGGACGGCAGACGGCACCGCAAACGACGGGCACCGGCAGCCGGGACCCCCGACGGCCACCGGCGCCTCGACGCTTGCCGAGGCGCACGCCGACAGGCATGCGGACACGTTCACCGACACGTATGCCGACACCGACACGCATGCCGAGACCCAGCTCTTGGTGGATCGAATGCCGGCGGACCTCGCGGCCTTCGCCGACGACGATCTGCTCGACAACCTCGCCGAATGGGGCCCGACCAGCACACCCGCGGGCGTCTTCAGGCTCGTCCCGGTACGCGTCGAACGCGATCTGCCGCTCATCAGCCGCTGGATGAACGACCCGGCCGTGGCCGCGTTCTGGGAGCTGGACGGCCCCGACGCCGTGACCGAGGCTCATCTGCGTCCCCAGC
The DNA here is from genome assembly GCF_040295225.1 of Streptomyces sp. NPDC002896. Taxonomy (NCBI): domain Bacteria; kingdom Bacillati; phylum Actinomycetota; class Actinomycetes; order Kitasatosporales; family Streptomycetaceae; genus Streptomyces; species Streptomyces sp. NPDC002896. Next base: position 66,681 of record NZ_JBEOVA010000015.1, read on the forward strand.
TCGAAGGCGACGGGCGCAGCGTGCCGTGTCTCGGTGTGCTCGACGGCGCCCCCATCAGCTACTGGGAGATCTACCGCGCGGACCTCGACCCGGTCGCCCGCCACTACCCCGCCCGCCCGCACGACACCGGAATCCACCTCCTCATCGGTGGTGTCGCCCACCGCGGACGGGGGCTCGGCACGACGCTCCTCCGAGCCGTCGCCGATCTCGTACTCGACCACCGCCCCCGGTGCACTCGCGTGATCGCCGAACCGGATCTGCGCAACACCCCCTCCGTCTCCGCGTTTCTGAGCGCCGGCTTCCGCTTCTCCGCGGAGATCGAACTTCCCGGCAAGCGGGCCGCACTCATGGTTCGCGACCGGGTCCTGCGCCATCTGCTCCACCCCGGTCACTCTTAGTAACGAAGTCGCCCGCGACCAGGTTCCCTCCCGAGGAGTCCTCGTGCCGAATCCGCCCGCCAGCCCAGCTCCCGGAGAGCGGTTCGCGCTGTACCAGCGCCCGCATGCCGCCGTGCACCGGATGGTGTGCAACCCCCTCCACCAGGCTTGATCAGCCTTGATCGCCGGACTGTCAGTGGAGCGCCGTAGGGTGGAGGCCCTATGACGAAGCCCTCACTCCCCGAGCTCCTGCACGCCGCAGTCACCGCAGTCGGTGGCACGGAGCGGCCTGGCCAGGTGGCCATGGCCGAAGCCGTCGCCCAGGCGGTCGACGACGGCTCCCATCTGCTCGTCCAGGCGGGCACCGGCACCGGTAAGTCGCTGGGCTATCTGGTGCCCGCGCTGGCGCACGGGGACCGGGTCGTCGTGGCGACGGCCACCTTGGCGCTCCAGCGCCAGCTCGTGGAGCGGGACCTTCCGCGTACGGTCGATGCGCTGCATCCGCTGCTGCGTCGCCGCCCCGAGTTCGCCATGCTCAAGGGCCGCTCCAACTACCTCTGCCTGCACCGCCTACACGAGGGCATGCCGCAGGACGAGGAGGAGGGCCTCTTCGACCAGTTCGAGGCGGCCGCGCCCACCAGCAAGCTCGGCCAGGACCTGCTGAGACTGCGGGACTGGGCGGACGAGACGGAGACCGGCGACCGCGACGATCTCAGCCCGGGTGTCTCGGACCGGGCCTGGGCCCAGATCTCCGTGTCCTCCCGGGAGTGTCTTGGCGCATCGAAGTGCGCGTACGGGGCCGAGTGCTTCGCCGAGATGGCACGCGAGCGCGCCAAGCTCGCCGAGGTCGTCGTCACCAACCACGCGCTCCTCGCCATCGACGCCATCGAGGGCGCCCCGGTCCTTCCGCAGCACGAGGTGCTGATCGTCGACGAGGCCCATGAGCTGGTCTCCCGGGTCACCGGGGTGGCGACCGGCGAGCTCACGCCGGGCCAGGTCAACCGTGCGGTGCGCCGAGCGGCCAAGCTGGTGAACGAGAAGGCGGCCGATCAGCTGCAGACCGCCGCCGAGGGCTTCGAGCGGCTGATGGAGCTGGCCCTGCCGGGCCGCCTGGAGGAGATCCCCGAGGACCTCGGCTATGCGCTGATGGCCCTGCGCGACGCCGCCCGCACCGTCATCTCGGCCCTCGGCACCACCCGTGACAAGTCCGTCCAGGACGAGGACGCGGTGCGCAAGCAGGCCCTGGCATCCGTCGAGACCGTGCACGACGTGGCGGAGCGGATCACCAACGGTTCCGAGTGGGACGTCGTGTGGTACGAGCGCCATGACCGCTTCGGTGCCTCGCTGCGCGTCGCCCCCATGTCCGTTTCAGGCCTGCTCCGCGAGAAGCTCTTCACGGACCGCTCCGTGGTCCTGACCTCGGCGACGCTGAAGCTGGGCGGCGATTTCAACGGCGTGGGGGCCTCGCTGGGCCTCGCCCCCGAAGGCATCGCGGGGACGCCGGGCGGCGAGGGCGAGGATCTGCCCGTATGGAAGGGCATCGACGTCGGTTCGCCGTTCGAGTACCGCAAACAGGGCATCCTCTACGTCGCCAAGCATCTGTCCCGCCCGGCCAGGGACGGCGAGCGCGGCGACATGCTCGACGAGCTCACCGAGCTGATCCAGGCGGCGGGCGGGCGCACGCTCGGCCTGTTCTCGTCCATGCGCGGCGCCCAGTCCGCGGCCGAGGCGCTGCGGGCCCGTATTCCGGAGTTCCCGATACTGCTGCAGGGGGAGGAGACCCTCGGCGAGCTGATCAAGAACTTTGCGGCCGATCCGAAGACCTGCCTGTTCGGCACGCTGTCGCTCTGGCAGGGAGTCGACGTCCCGGGATCCAGCTGTCAGCTGGTGGTCATGGACAAGATCCCCTTCCCCCGCCCTGATGATCCGCTGATGAGCGCCCGCCAGAAGGCCGTCGAGGAGAACGGCGGCAATGGCTTCATGGCCGTCGCGGCCACCCATGCGGCGCTGCTGATGGCCCAGGGCGCGGGACGTCTCGTCCGGGCGTCGGGGGACCGCGGAGTGGTCGCCGTACTGGATCCGAGGTTGGCCACGGCCCGGTACGGCAGCTATCTGAAGGCGTCCCTGCCCGACTTCTGGTACACGACGGAGCGCAACCAGGTCCGCCGCTCGCTGGCAGCGATCGACGCGACAGCCAAGGCCGCCGCGGCTGCCGAGACGGAGGCCGACTAAGGCCGCGGCGCGTGGCGCCGGTCGGCAGCAAATAGCAGCAAAATACAGGGCCCCGGGACCGGCGCAGTTGGTCCCGGGGCCCGGTCAGGGGCGGAGTGTCACACCCGCCGCAGCACCGCCACCACCTTGCCGAGGATCGTCGCCTCGTCACCGGGGATCGGCTGGTACGCGGAGTTGTGCGGGAGCAGCCACACATGGCCGTCCTCGCGCTTGAAGCGCTTGACCGTCGCCTCGCCGTCGAGCATTGCCGCGACGATGTCGCCGTTCTCGGCGACCGGCTGGCGGCGCACCGTCACCCAGTCTCCGTCACAGATGGCGGCCTCGATCATGGAGTCGCCGACGACCTTCAGGACGAACAGCTCGCCGTCGCCCACGAGCTGCCGGGGCAGCGGGAACACGTCCTCGACCGACTCCTCCGCGAGGATCGGGCCACCGGCGGCGATGCGGCCGACCAGCGGAACGTACGACGCGGCCGGCTTGCCTGCCGTGTCGGTGGGCTGGACCGTCGGCTGGTCGGCGCCGCGGACCTCGTATGCGCGCGGGCGGTGCGGGTCGCGCCGCAGGAAGCCCTTGCGTTCCAGAGCCATCAGCTGGTGAGCCACCGAGGAGGTGCTGGAGAGGCCGACCGCCTGCCCGATCTCCCGCATGGACGGTGGGTAACCACGCCGCTGCACGGAGTCCCTGATGACCTCGATGACCCGCCGCTGCCGGTCGGTGAGTCCGGAGCTGTCAGCCCGGATGCCTGGAGGTCGGCCCGGCAGGGAGCGGGCGGGCTTCGGCCCCTCCTGGTTTGCGATTGCGTCGTTCATGGCATGCACCGGCTCGAGTCGGCCCTGGGAGCGATCCTGGGCAGTGATGGTGGCACTGTCTGCGGTGGTGGTCACGTCGGTCGGCCCCTCTCGAGATGTTCTCCCTAGCTGGACAACGGTAGTTGCTTTCGAAAGGTTGCGCCAAACACACGTTCGAGTGAAATATCGCGGATTGCCTCGCTTGATCATGAGTCCGGGTGTATGGCTGTCGCTCGGCGTGTCAGGCATTTGGGTTCAATCCGCTACGATTCACCGCCGGGATCGAGAGCCCCTTGTGGGGGGCTCCAGTCTGCCATCCGGGTCCCGGACGACCCGGCACCGACCCGGATTCCATGCGGCGCGGCTGCGGCGTGCGGTGTGACGTGCGGAAATCCCTCATGACTTCGCCATGCGACACGCGATGCTGCACGAAAGTGCGGCCAAACCCCAGATCTAGTGGTTGGATTGCAGTCGTAGCCCAGAAGTTGTGGTCCCCCGGTCCTTCGGGCCCTCCGGCATCGCCTATGCTTGGGGCTGCTTCGAGGGGCGTGTGACGCCTTTTGGGGCTATTGAGTCTGCTGTGAAGGAGGGTTGGAAGTCATGCACTGCCCCTTCTGCAGGCACCCCGACAGCCGGGTCGTCGACAGTCGTACGACCGACGACGGTACGTCGATCCGCAGGCGCCGCCAGTGCCCCGACTGCTCCCGGCGGTTCACGACCGTGGAGACCTGCTCGCTGATGGTGATCAAGCGCAGCGGGGTGACGGAGCCCTTCAGCCGTACCAAGGTCATCAACGGCGTGCGCAAGGCATGCCAGGGACGGCCTGTCACCGAGGACGCTCTCGCCCAACTCGGCCAGCGGGTCGAGGAGGCCGTGCGCGCCACCGGCAGCGCCGAGCTGACCACCCACGACGTGGGGCTGGCCATCCTCGGCCCGCTGCAGGAGCTCGACCTTGTCGCCTTCCTGCGCTTCGCGTCCGTGTACCGGGCGTTCGACTCGCTCGAGGACTTCGAGGCCGCCATCACGGAGCTGAGGGAGAACCCGGCACAGCAGCCCGCAGCCGACGCGCAGTGCGCGGGCGCAGGACGCGAAGCACACGACCGCGGGTCCGGAGAGACTGCCGAAGTCCCCGTGCCCGCCGCTGCCGCCGACTGACCGGCAGGCCCGGACCGGGCGGACCGGCCCGGCCGGCGATCGGCGGCCATCAAAGACCTGTTGCGGGCGGCAAGAGCGGCGCTCGCAATATCAAGACAGACACCGTGCCACGGGAAGAACGAGGCACTTCAGGGCGTTTTAGCCCGATACAGGGAGGCGGCATGACAGAGACGGCGAGCGGCCCGGCAGCACGAGGTTCCCGCGCCAAGGGTGCCAAGGCGACCAAGGGGCTGCGTATCGAGCGCATCCACACGACCCCCGGCGTGCATCCGTACGACGAGGTGGTCTGGGAGCGCCGTGACGTCGTCATGACCAACTGGCGCGACGGCTCGGTCAACTTCGAGCAGCGTGGCGTCGAGTTCCCCGACTTCTGGTCGGTGAACGCGGTCAACATCGTCACCAGCAAGTACTTCCGAGGTGCCGTCGGCACCCCGCAGCGCGAGGTGAGCCTCAAGCAGCTCATCGACCGCATCGTGAAGACGTACCGGAAGGCCGGCGAAGACTACAAGTACTTCGCCTCGCCCGCCGACGCCGAGATCTTCGAGCACGAGCTGGCGTACGCCCTCCTGCACCAGATCTTCAGCTTCAACAGTCCCGTCTGGTTCAACGTCGGAACCCCGCAGCCGCAGCAGGTCTCCGCGTGCTTCATCCTGTCCGTCGACGACTCCATGGAGTCGATCCTCGACTGGTACAAGGAAGAGGGCATGATCTTCAAGGGCGGCTCCGGTGCCGGCCTGAACCTCTCCCGTATCCGCTCCTCCAAGGAGCTGCTGTCCTCCGGCGGCAACGCCTCCGGCCCGGTCTCCTTCATGCGCGGCGCCGACGCCTCCGCCGGAACGATCAAGTCCGGTGGCGCGACGCGCCGGGCGGCCAAGATGGTCATCCTCGACGTCGACCACCCGGACATCGAGGACTTCATCGAGACCAAGGTGAAGGAAGAGGAGAAGATCCGCGCACTGCGCGACGCGGGCTTCGACATGGACCTGGGCGGCGACGACATCACGTCCGTCCAGTACCAGAACGCCAACAACTCGGTCCGCGTGAACGACACGTTCATGAAGGCGGTCGAGGAGGGCGGCAAGTTCGGCCTGACGTCCCGCATGACCGGCGAGGTCATCGAGGAGGTCGACGCCAAGGCGCTCTTCCGCAAGATGGCCGAGGCCGCCTGGGCCTGCGCCGACCCGGGCATCCAGTACGACGACACCATCAACCAGTGGCACACGTGCCCCGAGTCCGGCCGGATCAACGGCTCGAACCCGTGCAGCGAGTACATGCACCTGGACAACACGTCTTGCAACCTCGCGTCGCTGAACCTGATGAAGTTCCTGAAGGACGACGGCAAGGGCCACCAGTCCTTCGACGTCGAGCGCTTCGCCAAGGTCGTCGAGCTCGTCATCACCGCGATGGACATCTCCATCTGCTTCGCGGACTTCCCGACCCAGAAGATCGGTGAGAACACCCGCGCCTTCCGCCAGCTCGGCATCGGCTACGCCAACCTCGGCGCCCTGCTGATGGCGACCGGCCACGCGTACGACTCCAACGGCGGTCGCGCCCTGGCCGGTGCCATCACCTCCCTGATGACCGGCACCTCGTACAAGCGGTCCGCCGAGCTCGCCGCGGTCGTTGGCCCGTACGACGGCTACGCCCGCAACGCGCAGCCGCACCTGCGCGTCATGAAGCAGCACGCCGACGCCAACGACACGGCCATCCGCATGGACGACCTGGACACGCCGATCTGGGCCGCCGCCACGGAGGCCTGGCAGGACGTGGTCCGCCTCGGCGAGAAGAACGGCTTCCGCAACTCGCAGGCCTCCGTCATCGCCCCGACCGGCACCATCGGTCTCGCGATGTCCTGCGACACCACCGGCCTCGAGCCCGACCTCGCGCTGGTCAAGTTCAAGAAGCTCGTCGGCGGCGGCTCGATGCAGATCGTCAACGGCACCGTGCCGCAGGCCCTGCGCCGCCTGGGCTACCAGGAGGAGCAGATCGAGGCGATCGTCGCCCACATCGCCGACCACGGCAATGTGATCGACGCCCCGGGCCTCAAGCACGAGCACTACGAGGTCTTCGACTGCGCCATGGGCGAGCGCTCCATCTCCGCGATGGGTCACGTCCGCATGATGGCCGCCATCCAGCCGTGGATCTCCGGCGCCCTCTCCAAGACGGTCAACCTCCCCGAGAGCGCCACCGTCGAGGACGTCGAAGAGGTCTACTTCGAAGCGTGGAAGATGGGCGTCAAGGCGCTCGCGATCTACCGCGACAACTGCAAGGTCGGCCAGCCCCTCTCCGCGAAGACCAAGGAGAAGGAGAAGGCCGAGGTCACCGAGAAGGCCGAGGAGACCATCCGGGCCGCGGTCGAGAAGGTCGTCGAGTATCGCCCGGTCCGCAAGCGTCTGCCGAAGGGCCGTCCCGGCATCACCACGTCCTTCACGGTCGGTGGCGCCGAGGGCTACATGACCGCCAACTCCTACCCCGACGACGGTCTCGGCGAGGTCTTCCTGAAGATGTCCAAGCAGGGCTCCACCCTCGCGGGCATGATGGACGCCTTCTCCATCGCTGTCTCGGTCGGTCTGCAGTACGGCGTGCCGCTGGAGACGTACGTCTCGAAGTTCACCAACATGCGCTTCGAGCCGGCCGGCATGACGGACGACCCGGACGTGCGGATGGCGCAGTCGATCGTCGACTACATCTTCCGTCGCCTGGCGCTGGACTTCCTGCCCTTCGAGACCCGCTCGGCGCTCGGCATCCACTCGGCCGAGGAGCGCCAGCGCCACCTGGAGACCGGTTCGTACGAGCCGGCCGATGACGAGGTGGACGTCGAGGGCCTGGCCCAGTCCGCGCCGCGGGCGCAGGAGCTGAAGGCCGTGGCCGCAGCGCCCAAGGAGGAGGAGGCCAAGCCCGCCCCGAAGCAGGCGCACACCAGCGCCGAGCTGGTGGAGATGCAGCTGGGCATCCAGGCCGACGCCCCGCTGTGCTTCTCCTGCGGCACCAAGATGCAGCGCGCCGGCTCCTGCTACATCTGCGAGGGCTGCGGCTCGACCAGCGGCTGCAGCTGATTGACCCAAAGCCCGTGAGGGGCGGTGCGGCTACCGGCCGCGCCGCCCCTCACGGCGTTCGGCGGGGGATCAGGAACGGCTGCCCATGACGGCGGCGAAGGACTCCGGGTCCCCGTCGAAGCCGCGCAGCGCCTCATGGAGCTCCCACTCCCCGGAGGCGTCGCGGGTGAACTCCGCGACGGTGGCCGCGGTGGAGTCAGCGACCCGCGCGAAGTCGTCCGCCGCCAGCTCCGTATGGCCTTCGGCGATCACCACACGCGGGTTGGCGATGTCCTGGAAGGTCCTCTCGCCGTTGCGCTGCTGGATGACCACACCGACCACCACGCGCGCGTACCGGGCCGCCAGCCGCTCGAGCTCCAGGACCATCACCTCGTCGGAGCCGAAGCCCTGACCGGTGCGGCTGTCCCGGCTGAGCGTGATGGTGCCGTCGGGCGACCGGCTGCCGAAGTGCACGACGTACGACGGTTTTCCGTACGGCTCGTCCGCCGTGTACGTCGCGGCGACGACGTCGAGGTCGTGCGGCGGCCGGCCCAGTGGACTGGGGTCCCACCGGAGCCGTATTTCGACCTTCCTGAGTCCCTTGTTGAGACTGGCCAAGAAACCTGCCCTCCCCGGATTCGGGCTGCTGCGGTATGTGTTCGTCTGTTCGGTCTGCTGCCCAGTATGGTTCCCCCGCGTGCAGGGTGCGGTGGCCAACAGCCGGAGAACTCATGGTTGTTGGAGGGATCCTCCGACCGAGGGAGACCTGCGTCATGCTCCCTGGCCTTACGATGGCGCGGTGCTGGTCAAGTGGATTCGCTGCACCGTGGTGGACCGCCGCGGTTTTGAACGGGGGCAGCGGAAATGGGCGGGGCTTCCGGGGGAGCCGGGTTTCCGTGGGCAGGGCGGGGGGTGGAGCCGCTTGCGGCCCGGGGTGGCCCATGTCTTCGCCTTCTGGGAGAGCCGGACCTTCTACGACTCGTTCATGGCCCGCTCCCACGACCGGCTCGCCGCCGCCCAGTCGGGCACCTTCAAGGACGCCCAAGTCAAGCTCTTCGACCACCGGTTCGATGTGAAGACCGGCTTCGAACCGCGCTTCACGGACGCCGATGTGGTGCGTGTCGCGCACTGCCGCGTCCATGCGGACCGCGTCGAGAATTTCGCGCTGATGCAGGAGAAGGTGTGGAACCCCGCCATGGCCGGCTCTCCGGGCATGGTGCGCGGCCTGTTCGGAGAGGCGCCCGATTACGAGTTCCTGGTGCTGTCGATGTGGCAGTCGGCCGCGGAGCACGGAAAGTACCGTGCCGAACGCGTCGAACGGCTCGCCCTGCGGGCACAGACGGACGCGGATGTGGCGGCCCTGGCCGGAGACATCGTGGAACTGGAGCCCTCGTGGACCGTGTGATGCAGATGTGTGGTGATCGTTCCGGGTGCTCGTTCCGGAGTGTGTGATGTCACGTACGCCGGATGGTGCGTACATATGCTCGACCGCCGGACACCGATCTAGGGTTTGACCATGGCACGACCACGGCGCATCGTCCTCGTCCGCCACGGGGAGTCGGTGGGCAATGCCGACGACACGGTGTACGAGCGCGAACCGGACCACGCACTCGCGCTCACCGAGACGGGCCGGCGCCAGGCGGAGGCGACCGGCGAGGGGCTGCGGGAACTGTTCGGGCGGGAACGCGTCAGCGTGTACGTGTCGCCGTACCGCCGTACCCATGAGACCCTCAGCGCCTTCAGGCTGAACCCCGAACTGGTGCGGATCCGCGAGGAACCGCGACTGCGCGAGCAGGACTGGGGCAACTGGCAGGACCGTGACGACGTACGGCTGCAGCAGGCCTATCGCGACGCCTACGGGCACTTCTTCTACCGCTTCGCCCAGGGTGAGTCGGGCGCCGATGTCTACGACCGGGTGGGGGCGTTCCTGGAGAGCCTGTTCCGCAGCTTCGAGGCGCCGGACCATCCCCCGAACGTGCTGCTGGTCACGCACGGACTGACGATGCGGCTGTTCTGCATGCGTTGGTTCCACTGGTCGGTGGCCGAGTTCGAGTGCCTGTCGAACCCGGGGAACGGCGAGACGCGGATGCTCGTCCTCGGTGAGAACGGCAAGTACACGCTCGACCGGCCGTTCGAACGCTGGCGTGATCCGGAGCCGTACGGCGTCACCGGATAAAGTGGCTTCGAGATGACCGCTGACTCCTCTCCCGACGGGCGCCTGGACCGCGCTCTGGCCAGCCTGCGCGGACTCGCCGTCGGAGACGCGCTGGGCTCGCAGTTCTTCGTGCCCGCGAACTATCCGCTGCTCAAGCACCGCGAGCTGCCGTCCGGCCCATGGCAGTGGACCGACGACACCGAGATGGCCTGCTCCGTGGTGGCCGTCCTGGCAGCGCACCACCGGATCGACCAGGACGCGCTGGCCCGGTCGTTCGCGGAGCACCATGACTTCGACCGCGGCTACGGGCCCGCGGTGAACCGGTTGCTGCGCCAGATCCGGGAGGGCGGCGACTGGCGCGAGCTCGCCGCCGCGCTGTTCAAGGGACAGGGTTCCTGGGGCAACGGCGCCGCGATGCGGATCGCTCCCCTCGGCGCCTGGTACGCGGACGACCCCGAGCAGGCGACGCACCAGGCGGAGATCTCGGCCTACCCCACGCACCAGCACCGCGAGGCTGTCGTGGGTGCCATGGCGGTCGCTGCCGCGGCAGCGCTGGCGGCGGACCCTTCGGGCCCTCCCACGCCCGAGTCGCTGCTCGACGGCGTCATCGCCCTGGTGCCGCGCAGCGCCGTCGGGGCGGGCCTCCGGCGCGCCCGGGACATGCTCGACTACGGCGACACGGCGACGGTCGCCGCGGTGCTGGGCTGCGGGCGCCGTACATCGGCCCACGACACGGTGCCGTTCGCGCTCTGGTCGGCGGCACGCGGCCTCGGCGACTACGAGAACGCGTTCTGGAACACCGCCCAGGCGGGCGGCGACGTCGACACGACCTGCGCCATCGTCGGCGGCGTGATCGCCGGGGGCAAGGCGGGGGCGCCGCCGGCCGAATGGCTGAACCGGACGGAGGCCTTGCCGGCCTGGGGGACGGGCGGGACGGCCTGAGGGTCTGGCTGCTGGGCGCCTGTTCTTTCGTCGGTGATGACGCCGCCCCAGGGCAAACTGTCACGGTCATGCCACAGTGCTGAGGGCGCCACTCCTTCCGTCCCCTGCGCGGCTAGCCTTTCGGCCATGCCGCCTGTTGATCATGTCGGGCGTGCGCCGAACGAGACACCGGTCGCCGACTGACAGCGCCACGCGCGCGTGGGCCTTCGCGACCGGTCGGGAGGGGGTCCCGTGTCCGACAGACCGTCCCAGCCGGAGCCGACGCGTCAAGGGCGGCCGGCTGATGAAGCGGAGCGAGCGGATGGAGACGCATTCAGCGCGGACGATTCGAATGACGAGCCCAGCACGATCGAATCGAGTGAAGCGAAGGAATCGAACAGATCCGATGACGTGATCGATGCCGACGCCTCGGACTGGGACGCCCCGCTCCCCGGCGGCGGCCCATGGCTCGAGCCTCTGCACGGCGAGCCTCCCGCGCGTATCCGTGCAGCGACGCTCTGGTCGGTACTCGCCACCGGCGTACTCAGCATGCTTCTGCTGGGCGACGGTCTGGCGCTCAACCTGCTGATCGTCGCGATCCCGGCCGCGGTCGGCGCGTATTTCGCCGCCCAGGCCGCTGGCCGCCGGCCGCGCCCATGGACCCTGGCGTGGGCCGTCGGCGGCCTGGCCCTGCTGCTCGTGCCCGCCTTGCGCGACGCCGGCTGGCCGTCCTTCCTGGCCGTCGTCTCCGCCGTGGCGCTGGGTTCGCTCGCGCTGCACGGCTCGCGCACCTGGCCCGGCGTGTTCCTGGGCCCGTTCGGGGTCCTCGCCTCACTCCTCACGGGTCTTTCCTGGGGGTGGCGCGGCCTGCGCGACCGGACGGGCGGCTCACGAGGCAATCTCGGCTCGGTGGTGCGCGCCGTCGCCGTGACCGCGGTTCTGCTCCTGGTCTTCGGTGCCCTCTTCGCCTCGGCCGACGCCGCCTTCGCGGACGTGCTGGGCGATCTGATGCCCGACGCGTCGGTCGCGGACGGGCCCTGGCGCCTGCTGCTCCTCGCCCTCGGTGTGGTGGGCGCGCTGGCGGCCGCCCACACGGCCGCCGCACCCCTTCAGTGGGACCGGATCGAGGTCGCCCCCGGCCGGCCTCGCGGCCGCGTCGAGTGGGCGCTGCCGCTGATCGTGCTCAACGTGCTGTTCGTGGCCTTCAACGCCGTGCAGCTCGCCGTGCTCTTCGGCGGATACGACTCCGTACTCAAGAAGACGGGCCTGACGTACTCGGCGTATGCGCGGCAGGGGTTCTGGCAGCTGCTGATCGCCACCCTGCTCACGCTGCTCGTCATCGTGTTCGCGCTGCGCTGGGCTCCGCGCAGGGCACCGGGCGATCGAGGGCTGGTGCGAGGGGTGCTGGGAACTCTCTGTGTTCTCACGCTCGTTGTCGTGGCGTCGGCGGTGCGGCGCATGGACATGTACGTGGAGGCGTATGGACTGACGCGGCTGAGGCTCTCGGTGGTGGCCGTAGAACTCTGGCTCGGCCTTGTCATCGTGCTGATCATGGCGGCCGGAGTGTGGGGCGCTCGGTGGCTCCCGCGGGTCGTCGCGGCGAGCGCCGCGGCGGGTGTGCTCGCCTTCGGGCTGCTGTCTCCCGACGGCCTGATCGCGGAGCAGAACGTCCAGCGCTATGAGGACACCGGCAAGTTCGACCTCGTGTATGCGCGGGACCTGTCCGCCGACGCCGTACCGGCCCTCGACCGGCTCAAGGAACCGCTTCGCTCCTGCGCGCTGCAGGATATTGCCAAGGACCTCCGGGACGACGAAGGACCCTGGTACGCGACGAGCTGGGGTGAGGCACACGCCCGGCGGGTACTCGACGACCGGCCGTTGACCGATGACTGGGAAACCTGCAACAAGGTGCGACAGGACCTCATGTACCGCTGAGGAACAGGCTGTACGGCTGAGGCATCCGCTGTAGCGCAGAGGAGTCCGCCGCGGAGGAGCCCGCCGTACCCAAGGAGCCGCAGGTGCCGGGCCGGTCACGTCGTCATGGACGGCCCGGCACCACGTTCCTCGTCCGAGTGGGGGCTGCCTCAAGGCTGCCGCCGGTCAGCCTCCCGAGGGCCCTGCCGACCCGGCCGTACCGGCCAGCGCTTCCAGGTCGCTCTTTCGCACCCGGATCAGCAGCGTCGCCGTGAGCAGCGCCAGTACGGCCATCGCGGCGGCGGGGATGAAGGCGGTCGAGATGCCGTGGGCGAGCACCTCGTGGCCCCACGGCGGGGGCAGCTGACCGGACTTGGCGAACGCGGCCTTCTGTTCCGCCGTGCCGTTCGCCATGAAGTCCGGGAGCTGGACCTTCACCTCGTCCCTGCTCGCCGTACCGAACACCGTGGTCAGGATGGACAGGCCCAGCGAACCGCCCACCTGCTGGGTCGCGTTGAGCAGACCCGATGCCGCACCCGCCTCGTGCTGGGCGACGCCGGAGACCGCGGTGAGCGTCAGCGTCACGAAGTTCAGCCCCATGCCGAAACCGAAGATCAGCATCGGGCCGAGCACCCCGCCGACATACGAGCTGTCAGGGCTGATGAACGTCTGCCAGCCGAGCCCGAGCACGACGAGCGCCGAGCCGGTCATCATGAACGGCTTGGGGCCGAGCACCGGCAGCAGGCGCTGCGACAGGCCCGCGCCCGTCACGATCGCGACCGTCACCGGCAGGAAGGCGAGACCCGCCTCGATCGGCGTGTACCCCAGCACGTTCTGCACGAAGAGCACGATGAAGAAGAACATGCCGAACATCGCTGCGGCCAGGCTCAGCATGATCACATACGTGCCGGAACGGTTGCGGTCCGCGAACATCTTCAGCGGAGTGATCGGTTCCTTGGCCCGGCTCTCGATGACCGCGAAGGCCACGAGCAGCACCACCGCCGCTCCGAAGGACCCCAGCGTGAGGCTGTCGCGCCAGCCCTCCTCGGCAGCCCGGATGAACCCGTACACGAGGGAGGCCATGCCGGCTGTCGACGTCAGCGCGCCCGCGATGTCGAAGCGCCCCGGATGGCGCTCGGACTCGTTGATGAACATCGGGGCCAGGACGGCGATCAGCACACCGATGGGCACGTTGACGAAGAGCACCCAGCGCCAGTCGAGCCACTCGGTGAGCATGCCGCCCGCCAGCAGGCCGATGGCGCCGCCGCCCGCGGAGACCGCCGCGAAGACGCCGAACGCGCGGTTCCGCTCGGGCCCTTCGGGGAACGTTGTGGTGATCAGGGCGAGGGAGGTGGGCGAGGCGATCGCGCCACCCGCGCCCTGCAGGGCGCGCGCGGCCAGCAGTTGCCAGGGTTCCTGGGCAAGGCCGCCGAGCAGGGAGGCGAGGGTGAAGACGAGGATGCCGGTCATGAAGACCCGGCGCCGGCCGAGGATGTCGCCCGCGCGGCCGCCGAGGAGCAGCAGCCCGCCGAAGGTCAGTGTGTACGCGCTGACGACCCAGGTGAGGTCGGTCGTCGAGAACTTGAGCGCATCCTGGATGTGTGGGAGCGCGATATTCACAATCGTCGCGTCGAGTACCACCATGAGTTGGCAGGCCGCGATGACGGTCAGGGCTATGCCGGGGCGCCCCTCCCGGCGAGCCGCCCCTGGCTTCTGGTCCTGGACTAACTGAGAGGTTGTCAATGGGTCCCCCACAAGAACGTTAGTGAACGATCGCGTTCACTGTCGCGTCAACGGTAGTGACTCCCCAACAGTGAACGCAAGCGTTCACTGAAGATGCTTCCCAGGCGCTTGCTTGCGTAGGCTGCTGCACCCGCACATCGGAGAGTTGGACATGGTTACTTCGCGCTGGACGGCCGCCCCCGCTCAGACGGCCTCCCCGGCGGCATCCCCGCGTCGGCGCGGGCCCGTGCTGGAGCGGGCGATCCTCGAGGCCGCCCTGGACCAGCTCAGTACAGTCGGCTGGAACGGGCTCACGATGGAGGGGGTCGCCGCGGCCGCGCAGACCGGAAAGGCGGCCGTCTATCGCCGCTGGCCATCCAAGGAGGACCTGGTCGCGGACGCCCTCCAGGCGGCACTGTCGACTTTGGGTGCTGCGCCGGACTGCGGAAGTGTCCGCGAGGACCTGCTGGAACTGTGCCGTCAGTTGCGCGAGGCGATGTACTCGCCGCCCGGATTTGCTTTGCGTTCAGTGATTCACGAATGCGATGCGGTCGCCGCCGAGCGGTTTCACGGCCTGATCCTGGAAGGTGTCGTCCGACCGACGGTCGGCCTCATCGAAGAGGTGTTGCGCCGCGGAATTGAGCGGGGTGAGGTTCGCTCCGGAGCGGCCGACGACTACGCGTGCGATGTCATCCCGGCGATGATGATGTACCGCTCCAAGATTCGCGGAAGCGAATGGGGGGAGCGGGATATCGAGGAGATGATCGACCGGCTGATGATGCCGCTGCTGCGCCCGGACGGCCGGTGACGCGGCTCGGCGGTCGGTGGTCGGTCGGAGTCTTTGCCGAGCAGCGCGTTGCCGCCGTCGGCGGTCGACGGTCGGCTGTGGGGGGCCTCTGCGCACGGAGGCTGCGGCCCGTTTCTGGCGGGCCGCGGCGGAGGCGGCCTGCCGTGTCAGCACCCGGGTCGCGCCGTTTCCCAGACCTGGGTGTTGCGCGGCACTCCGGGCGGCGTACGCTTTGTGCGCCATGCCCTACGAACCACCCACCCACCGTGTCGAGCGCTCCCTGAGAGCCACCATCGGAGCGAAGATCGTCGCCGGTGTCGACGAAGTCGGGCGGGGTGCATGGGCCGGGCCGGTCACCGTCTGTGCGGCGGTCACCGGACTGCGTCGCCCGCCCGAGGGGCTGACCGACTCCAAGCTGCTCACTCCCAAACGGCGCACCGAGCTCGCCGCTGAACTGCTTTCCTGGGTCACGGCCCACGCTCTCGGTCACGCCTCTCCGGAGGAGATCGACGACCTGGGGATGACGGCGGCGCTGCGGCTGGCGGCAGGACGCGCCCTCGAGGCGCTGCCGGTCCGGCCCGACGCGGTCATTCTCGACGGTAAGCACGACTATCTCGGCGCTCCCTGGAGGGTCCGCACGGTGATCAAGGGCGACCAGTCCTGTGTGGCAGTCGCTGCCGCATCCGTGATCGCCAAAGTTCGGCGCGACAAAATGATGGCCGAACTGGGCATCGACCATGCAGACTTCGACTTTGCGGCCAATGTCGGGTATCCGTCCCCGGTCCACAGGGCTGCGCTGGATGAATGGGGCCCCACCCCCTACCACCGGCTTTCGTGGGCGTATCTTGATGCGTTGCCCCGGTGGCGGCACCTCAAGAAGGCCCGCACCTGGGCGGAAGGAAGCGTTCCGGAGATCGAAGGGCAGCTCGGCTTCGATTTCTGACGATTCCGTTCGCACTTATGTGCCACCCGCCGACGCGAGCCGCAACGGCGTTTGATAAACATCAGCCCATGCCTCTCATTCCCGAGGAGCCTCAGATTCACGAGAGTGCCCAGGGTCCCCGCGCCTCTTCGGCCAGCAGCCGTACCGCGCCGACCCCCCGCCCTGTACCCGGCCCGCGCCCCGCGGCTGCGCCGCGCCCCGGTCGCCCGGGTCCTGTCCGGCCGATGCCGCCGGCGCAACGCTCGTCGCGCGATTCGGCCGCCGTCAAGCCGGGGCCGTCCGCCCCGGCGTCGTCGCCGTCCACTCCGTCGGCTCCTGCGCCTTCCACGGCGTCCGGTACGCCGCAGATCCAGCTGATCCCGGCCTCGGTCGAGGGCGCGCTGGACGCTGCGGAGGAAGCCGTCGACCTGTTGCTGGAGTCGGGCCGTGCGCCCGGGGACATCCTGGTGATCACCACGGGTGAGCCGCATCCGTGGGCCGCCCACGAGCTGTCCTTCGGCGAGGCCGCCTACTGGGCCCAGCACGACGCGGGAGACGACGTCTTCTACGCCGAGGCCTCGGCCGCCGGCCGGGTCGCGTCCCGCCCGGTCGTGATCGTCGCCGTCAACGGCGGCGCCGACGAGGCCGCTGCTGCGGTCCTGCCGCTGGCGCATGGCCGGGCCGGTGCCCTGCTCGTCGTCTGCGGTGATCCGCAGCGCATCAACTCGGTGCTGGGTGCCGGGGTCTGACCCCGGCACCCGCTCGGAACCGCGGCGGGCGCCCCTGCGGGATGTCCTGGCACGGTGACTTTGATCGCGCGGTTTCCGTCCGGCTTCGGCCTTGGGCGGCCGTGGCGGAGGGTCGACGCGGCAGGACCGCGCCGTGACAGGCACGCGCCGTCCAAGCATGTGTCGTGGCCGCGGGCAGTCGGCAGCCCGACTTGCGGCTGTGGCGGGCGGGGAATCGGCGGTTCCCCGCAGGCCGCCGCCTCCATCTCAGCTGTCTCTGGGCCCAGTACGGCTCAGGTGGTGACGATGACGATGACGGCGTTGCTCCCCTGCGGTCAGAGGGCGGCTTCACGGTGCCCTCGGTGTGGTGTTGCCTCAGCGTGCCGCTGCCCGGCGGAGTACATCGGACGCTGCCCCACCTGTGCGCGGTGCCGGTGGCTCCTCGGCGAACGCCGTCGGTTCCGAGGCGGCGTTGGGCCGACGGCCGCCGCGACCCTCGCCCAGCACCTGCCAGCCGTCACGCGTCAACGTGATGTACGCGCCGCATCGCAGCCCATGCAGCGTGCACGCGTCGCGCAGCCCCCACATCCAGGCCCCGTCCTCCTCCGTCCAAGGGGCATCGCCCTCGCGGCAGTAGAGCAGTACGGCGGTGCGGACAGGCGTGCGTAGGCGGAGATCATGCGGAATGACGCGGCGCAGCTGTGACAGCAGCGCATTGCGGAACACCCAGCCGTCCGTCGCGGATGCGCGCCGGCTGAAGGAGGCGCTCGCCCTGAGCCGCTCATCCGGGTCCAGCACGGCCACCACCGCGGTCGCGGGCGTCGGCCGATGCCGGGCGTGCAGGCCACTGACGACCTCACGTGGATTGCGCAACAGCGGTATGCCTGCCGATGCCCATTCGGCGGGCTCCAGCATCCGGGCAAGTCGGCTGGCGGAGTCGACGGCCATCGCGGCAGACGCCGCAGCAGGACTGGACGGAGCGAATCCGAAGGTCACGATCCTCCCTTCGGCTACATGCCCACACGGGGCGGGGTGGGGTCGGGCTTGGGGGAGCGCACCGCGGAGAGCCCCTTCAGAGCAGAGAGGGCTGTGCGGGAGCGATTCCAATTCTTCCCGGCGCAGTGCCTTGCGGCAACGAGCAATTGAGACCGCTGATCGAAATGCGGTGATTCGCTTTTTATATCCCTGGCCAGGGCTGCGAAACGATGCCACGGTCATCCCTGTACGGCAAGGACGAGCGGCAAAACGCCCTCGGCACCTGCTCGGCGAAGGAGCCGGGCGGCCGTCGCCAGTGTCCAACCGGTCTCTGTCACATCGTCGATGAGCAGGACAGGGCCCCGAGCCTCAGCGAGTGCCGCAGCCAGTGCAGGGGACACGGTGAGGGCACCGTTCAGCGCCTTCAGCCGCTGCGCGCTGTTGCTGCGCGACGCGTGCAGGGTGTCGGCCGCGGGCGAGTAGTCCACGGAACCCAGCAGGGGAAGGCGGCCGACCTCCGCGATCCGTACGGCGAGCGACTGGATCAACTGCGGCCGCGTGCGCGACGCCATGGTGACGAGGCCGACCGGACGGGCCTGGGCGTCGGGCGCACCGGACGCCCAACCGCCGGGCCCCTTCGCCCAGTCCGCCAGCACGCCCACCACGGCGTTCGCCACATCGTCCGGCACCGGTCCGTCCTGAGCGCGGGGAGCGAGCATGGGTCGCAGCCGATTGCCCCAGCCGATGTCCGAAAGCCGCCCCAGAGCCCGGCCGACGGCGGCCTGTTCGCTTGCTGGGATGCGTCCCTTGAGACTGATGCCCACTGCTTCGAGACCGGTCGGCCACATCTTCCTGGGCTCCACCTCGGCGCCCGCTCGCCCGAGTTCACCGCGCGCCGCGGCCAGCGCTGCCGGAGACGCGACGTCGCTGAACCGAGCGCCGGCGCAGGTGTCGCAGCGGCCGCACGGAGCTGCTTCCTCGTCGTCCAGCTGCCTTCTCAGGAACTCCATCCGGCACCCGGTCGTCGTGGCGTACTCGCGCATCGCCTGCTGCTCGGCCTCCCGCTGCTTGGCGACCCACGCATAGCGCTCGGCGTCATACGTCCAGGGCGCTCCGGTTGTGATCCAGCCGCCCTTGACCCGCCGTACCGCACCGTCCACGTCGAGGACCTTGAGCATCGTTTCAAGACGGGACCGGCGCAGCTCCACGAGCGGTTCGAGAGCGGGAAGCGACAGCGGCCGGCCCGCGTGCGACAGGGCGTCGAGCGTGCGCCGCACCTGCTCCTCGGGCGGGAACGCGACCGACGCGAAGTACTTCCAGATGGCCTCGTCCTCCTTGCCCGGAAGCAGCAGCACCTCTGCATGCTCGACGCCGCGGCCGGCGCGCCCGACCTGCTGGTAGTAGGCGATGGGGGAGGAGGGCGAACCCAGGTGGACCACGAATCCGAGGTCGGGTTTGTCGAAGCCCATGCCCAGCGCGGACGTGGCCACCAGCGCCTTCACGCGGTTGGCGAGAAGATCGTCCTCCGCCTGCTGCCGGTCGGCGTTCTCCGTCTTCCCGGTGTACGACGCAACCGTGTGACCGCTCTGGCGCAGGAAGGCCGTGACCTCCTCGGCCGCCGCGACGGTCAGTGTGTAGATGATCCCCGAACCCGGCAGGTCGCTGAGATGCTCGGCGAGCCAGGCCAGCCGGTGCGCGGCGTCGGGCAGTCTCAGCACACTCAGGCTCAGGCTCTCCCGGTCGAGCGGTCCGCGCAGCACCAGCGCGTCCCCACTGCCGCCGGTGCCGAGCTGTTCGGCGACATCGGCCGTCACGCGCGCGTTGGCCGTCGCGGTGGTGGCCAGCACGGGGACTCCCGTCGGAAGATCGCTGAGCATGGTGCGCAGCCGTCGGTAGTCGGGCCGGAAGTCGTGTCCCCAGTCGGAGATGCAGTGCGCCTCGTCGACCACCAGCAGGCCGGTGGCCGCCGACAGCTTGGGCAGGACATGATCGCGGAAATCGGGGTTGTTGAGGCGCTCCGGACTCACGAGCAGAACGTCGACCTCGCCCGAGGCCACTTCGGCCTGGATGGCGTCCCACTCCTCCGGGTTCGACGAGTTGATGGTGCGAGCGTGGATGCCTGCGCGCCCGGCCGCCTCGACCTGGTTGCGCATGAGAGCCAGCAGCGGGGAAACGATGACGGTGGGGCCGCTGCCCTGCCGACGCAGCAGGGCGGTCGCGACGAAGTACACGGCGGACTTGCCCCAGCCGGTGCGCTGCACGACCAGAGCCCTGCGTTTGTCGGCGACGAGGGCCTCGATCGCCCGCCACTGATCCTCGCGCAGCCGGGCGTCTCCCGTCCGGTCACCGACGAGACGGGCGAGAACGGCATCAGCCGCCGTACGCAGTTCTTCGTTGCTCATGCCCCCATGCAACCCGATGGGTCGGACATCGCGCGAATGGGTCCGCGGGGCTGTGGACAACCTCTGTCGTGTTCCTGACTGGAGTTATCCACAAGGGAACCGGAAGATTGAAATCCGCGGGAAGGTCGGCGCATGACGAATCACCACGACTCCACAGACGCCGCCGAACCTGGCGACATCACGACCCCTTCCGGAAACGCCATGGCGACTCCTTCCGGGCACGGCGGGTCGGTTCCTTCCGGACGCGGCGGACCTGCACCTTCCGGGCATGGCCGGTCCGCTCCTTCCGGACGCGGCGATTCCCCGGATCTGGCCGCTGACCAGCAGATCACTCTGCGCACCGCGTCGGAACTGGCCGATGCCCTGCCGTACTTGCTCGGATACCGGCCGGAGGACAGCATCGTGCTCGTCACGGTGCACGACCGGAACGGGCGCGGGCGTTTCGGCGCCCGTGCGCGGCTCGGTATCCCCGAGCGCGAGGAGGACTGGCCGTCCGTCGCACAGCAGTTGGCCCAGTGTCTCGTGACGGGCAGCGAGCGGCGCGGCGCCCGACCCGAGGGCATGGTCGTCTTCCTCTGTCGGGACCCCGCAGGGGTCGAATCCGGGCAGCAGATCATGGAACGTCTGCGGCCGCTCGCGCAGTTGCTGCGCACGGCCTGCGGCGGTCTCGACGTCCCCGTGGTCGAGGCGCTGTGCATCTCCGGCGGTCGCTCATGGTCCTACTGCTGCCCGGGAGATCGCTGCTGTCCTCCGGAAGGCGTCTCGCTCGGGCTTCCCGGCACCTCGGTCCTGGCGGCTGCCGCCACCTACGCGGGCATGCAGGTCCGCGGCACGCTGCGTGAGCTGAGGGCCAGGCTCATTCCCTGGGGAACCCAAGCAACAGTTGACGAACAGGAGCAGGCCCTCGACGCGGCAGTCATGACGCTCGTCCCGCGGATGCTGGACGAAGCGGAGGGTGCGAGCGTCGCGGCGGAGACCCTCGAGCTCGCCCGCCGGATCATCGGGCGACTCGCCGACACCCCGCCGGCCGGCGGCACGCACCGAGCCGATCTCAGGGATGACGAGCTGATCGCACACGACGAGGCGGCGGCGCTGATCCTCGGGCTGCAGGACCGGACGACGCGTGATCAGGCAGCCGAGTGGATGGAGGGCGACGAGGCCCCTGCGGCTCTGCGTCTCTGGAGGGCGCTGGCGCGCCGCTGCGTCGGTGCCTACGGCGAGCACGCCGCGGCCCCACTGACGCTCGCAGGCTGGGTCGCCTGGTCGCTCGGGGACGAGCTGGAAGGCAGGGAGGCGCTGGCCATGGCCCTCGGCGCAGACCCGGGTTATACGTTCGCCGTCCTGCTGCACCGGGCCTGCAACGAAGGCCTGGACCCGGAGTCCATCCGCCGCTGCCTGCGCAGCGAGCGAGCCGAGCGGGAGGCTGCGGCACCGGACCCGGACCCGGACCAGGTCCCGTCGTCCTGCACGCCCGCCGCCCACGCGCCGCTCGCAACGCTCCGCGCGCAGCCCTCGGGCATGGGCCGTCCCGCTGTGCCCGTTGGCCCGGACCAGCGGCGCCGCAGGTCAGGTCAAGGAGGCGGCCCCGGAGCGAAGGGCAAACGCGCCGGCCAGTCGAGCACCCGCCCCGCTGCCCGGCGACGCGTCGGCCGGCGTACGGCGCGCACCGACCAATGAGCAACGCATCCGCGTGATCACAAACTGCGTCGACACGGAACCGGCGCGCCCGGCGCGGGGTCCGTGACGGAACCGAGTGATCACAGAACCGAGTGATCACGAAAGCGCATGATCCCTGCGCCCGCCGCCAAGGCCTGGGCGGCGATCCGAGGCTCCGCCGGGACCGGTGACGCTGTGTGCCCCCCGGCAGCGCTCAGCGGCTCAGGCCGGGTCCGCCGGACCAGCACGGACAACACGTCATGGAGCGTCATCGGAGCGCAGTGGATCAGTCCTGGAAGCACCGTAGAAGGGAGTGTTTATCGTCAGTGAGACGACTATGATCGCGGCATGCCCTACGACCCGTCAGCCTTTCCGCCTTTCGCCGTCACTGTCGACCTGGTCGTACTGACCGTGCGCCGTCACTCGCTGTGCGCGCTGGTGGTGCGGCGGGGTGAACCCCCGTTCCAGGGGCGGTGGGCGCTACCCGGTGGATTCGTGAGGGCGGACGAAGACCTCGCGGCGGCGGCGGCTCGGGAGCTGGCTGAGGAGACGGGGCTGTGCGCGCACGACCCTGCCGCCCCGGCGCAGAGCAACGGCGCCCATCTCGAGCAGCTCGCCACTTACGGTGACCCGAAGCGTGATCCGCGGATGCGTGTGGTCAGTGTCGCCCACCTTGTGCTCGCCCCGGACCTGCCTGCTCCCCGGGCCGGTGGGGACGCGTACAGCGCGCGTTGGGCACCCGTCGAGGCGCTGCTCAACCAAGGTGGCTACGGTCGCGAGGGTGAGCAGGCGGCCCCGCTCGCCTTCGATCACGCACAGATCCTGGCGGACGGTGTGGAGCGTGCCAGGTCGAAGATCGAGTACTCGTCACTCGCCACCGCCTTCTGTCCGGCGGAGTTCACCGTAGGCGAGCTGCGCCGGGTGTACGAGGCGGTGTGGGGAGTCGCCCTCGACCCTCGCAACTTCCATCGCAAGGTGACCGGCACCGTCGGCTTTCTGGTGCCCACCGGCGGTACCACGACCCGCCAGGGCGGTCGCCCGGCGCAGTTGTTCCGCGCGGGTGGAGCGACGCTGCTGAACCCGCCGATGCTGCGCCCGGAAGTCTGACCGCACCACCATCCGGTACCGCCGGGTCGGTTGGGGTCGTCGCGTGTCATCGCCGAGCGGGGCGTGTCCGTCACGGGCGGCCAACGGGTTGGACCGGACTGCTTCCCGGCTACCCCGTGTCTCTCCGCACCGCCACGCCAACGGCCCTCGATCCGGCGGGTCATCGGACATTCCGATAAGGAGTGCACGGTGGCCAGTGCGCCGGACTGCCGAGCAACCACGGCTGACACCCGCGTAGACCCCTGCCCGAAAAGACGGGAATGTCGCGCTATCTTGCTGCCGTATCCGCGGTCCCGTCCGTCCTGAACCGGCGGACGAGTCCAGGCCGCCGAGCTCCGGCCGCCGAGCGGTCGCACCTCCGGTGAGGGAAGCGATGATCCAGGCCATCGGACTGACCAGCAATCCGCGAAAGAAGCTGCCGCCTGCAGTCGACGACGTGACCTTCGAGGCGCTCCCCGGCCATGTCACGGCGCTCCTCGGTGGCCCGGCCTCGGGCAAGACGACAACGCTGAGGCTGATGCTCGAACTCCAACCGGGCCGCGGAGTCACTTACTTCAGAAACCGCCGCCTGCACTGCATGCCCCATCCCTCCCGAGAAGTGGGCGTCCTTCTGGGCGAGGTCCTGGGCCATCCGGCGCGTACGGTCCGCGGTCATCTGCGGATGCTCTGCGCGGCCGCAGGGGTGCCCGCGCAGCGCGCCGACGAAGTGCTCGAGGCGGTGGGGTTGGTAAGCCTCCGCGGCGAGCGGCTCGACACACTCTCCCGGGGACTGGACCGCCGCCTCGGTCTGGCCTGTGCCCTGCTGGCGGACCCGCACACCCTGGTTCTGGACGTCCCGGCCGAGGGTCTGTCCGCCCGTGAGGGCCGTTGGCTGCACGGGACTCTGCGCGCGCACGCGGCCAAGGGGGGCACCGTCCTGTTCAGTACGGACGATCCCAAGGGGGCCGCGCAGACGTCCGACCGCGTAGTGACCCTGGATGCGGGCAGAGTCGTCGCCGACCAGGGGGTTGCGGAGTTCGCCCGCACCCGGCTTCGGCCGCGCGTCGCCGTCCGTACACCCTACGCGGCCAGGCTCGGCCTGTTGCTCACCAAGGAGGCACGGGCCGGGCAGCGTTCCATCGAGGTGATCAAGGAGGACGGCAACCGGCTTTCCGTGTACGGAAGCACTTGCGCGGACGTCGGCGAGATCGCCTACCGTCACGGCATTCTTGTCCACCAACTCGCCGACGAAGTCGGCGACATGGGGCCGAAGCCCATCACCACGTCGCCTGAGCACACCGCTCGCCCCCACCACGCTCCTCCCTTGGAATCCGAGTCCGACCTCCCCGAAGCCCCACCTGCTCCAGACCCACGACAGGAGGCCTCGGCTCAACGGCATGAGGCGCCGTGTCAACCGCAGGACGCCCCTGCTCAACGGCAGGACACTCCGGCCCAACGGCACGAGACCCCGGCCCCACGCCTGGACAACCGCCGCCATCCCGCCACACGTACAGAGTCTGATCCGCCGCCGCAGCTCCCGCCTCCCATCACCGTCCGCCCTGCCCGCGGCCCGCTCCGGCCCCTGCGCTACGAGCTGTACCGAGCGGCCGGAGTCGGCACGGGCTATGTCACGGCTGCCGTCGTACTCGCCGTCTCGGCGTTCGTCTCCCTGTTCCTCGCCAGATCAGGACACACATCGCAGTCACGCGTGCTCGCAGCGTGGCCCCAGGAGCTCCCGCTGCCGCCGACCGCCCTCGGCGCCGGACTCCTGGGCGCTTTCGCCTTCGGCGACGAGTTCCGCCATCCCGCCCTCGCCACGGACCGCGGCACCGTCCCCCGGCGCCTGGGGCTTCTCTGCGCCAAGCTGGGCGTGGCAGCGGCCACCGCACTGCTGCTGGCGTTTCTGACCGTCGGCTGTGACGCCGCCCTGCTGCAACTCGTATACGGACCGGAACTGACCAGGGTTCCTGTGGACTGGCTGTCGCTGAGCGCCAGTTGGTTCGGTGTCGTCGCGGGATGCGCCTGGGCCGGTGTGCTGGCCGCTGGAATCTTCCGTTCCACGACCGCCGGACTCGCGGCAGTCGTCTCCGTGCCGGTTGTTGTCGTACCGCTCGTACAGAAGGCCCTGGAAAGGCCCTCCGCGCGCTCCGCGGCCGGATTCCCGGGACGGCTGCGTGATCTCGCCTTCGGTCAGTGGCCGTTCGGGGCCGAGAGATACCTGGCCGCGGGCGTGCGGATGATCATTCAACCGGTGGGCGGTGCGCTGACGTTGTGTTTGACCGCCCTGCTGTGTGCTTATGGGCTCACGGCGCTGCGCAGCCGGGTCCGCTGACCATCGTCGGCGCGATCTCGTTTCCGTGGTGCCCGCAACTTCCCGTAGAACGCTCATTTCTGTCCGATAAGGCGTCAATTGCGGCAGGGTAAGCGATCACCCTTTCGTGTGCTTTTCACCAAAGCCCTCAAGGGAGTTGGGGACCGCGCCGACAAAAGATCCGTGAGTACCCTTGCGCACACCATGATGACCGCCGCCCGTCCCGCCGACTCCGGCCTCGCCGGCCCGGGCGAACTCGACCGCTACCCCTACGCCGAGGCCCCTGCCGCCAACCGCGTCGGCGCCCCCGCCTGGGAAGGCGGCGACTCGGAGCTGGGCCGTGTGGGCCGGCGCGCCGCCGGCAGTCGCGGCCGCGGGCTGCACGGCCAACTCGTACAACAGCTGGGTCAGATGATCGTCTCCGGCGACCTGGGCGCGGACCGCCCGCTGGTCCCCGAGGAGATCGGCCAGCGGTTCGAGGTCTCCCGCACCGTCGTCCGCGAGTCGCTGCGCGTACTCGAGGCCAAGGGCCTCGTCAGCGCCCGGCCCAACGTGGGGACGC
Organism: Streptomyces sp. NPDC002896; assembly: GCF_040295225.1. Lineage (NCBI taxonomy): Bacteria > Bacillati > Actinomycetota > Actinomycetes > Kitasatosporales > Streptomycetaceae > Streptomyces > Streptomyces sp. NPDC002896. The sequence goes on from NZ_JBEOVA010000015.1 coordinate 92,409, forward strand.
GCGTGCGCCCGGTCAGCGACTGGAATCTCCTGGACCCGGACATCATCGAGTGGCGGGCCTTCGGGCCGCAGCGGGACGACCAGCGGCGTGAGCTGAGCGAACTGCGCTGGACGATCGAGCCGCTCGCCGCCCGTCTCGCCGCCGGGCACGGACGTGAGGACGTCCAGCAGCGCCTGTCCGACATGGTCGAGATCATGGGGCACGCCCTGGGGCAGGGGGACGCCGTCACGTTCTCCCGCGCCGACGCGGAGTTCCACTCGCTGCTCATCCAGGTCGCTGGCAACCGCATGCTGGAGCACCTGTCCGGCATCGTCTCGGCGGCCCTCCAGGTCTCCGGGGGCCCGGTCACGGCCTGTGACCGCCCGAACGAGGCGTCCCTCGCGCTCCACTCCCGCATCGTCGAGACGCTCCCCGCCGGCGACGGAGCGGGCGCCGAGGCGGCCATGCGCCAACTGCTCACCGTCCATCCAGAGGTCGAGCGCGTGGTGCCGGCCCCTCGCGAGCACTGACAGCAGGACTGGCGACCGCAGGCCAGTGCCTGGCCCGGCGACGCGAGGGTGGAGGCGCCGCCGGGCCCGTTTGTGGGCACATGCAAGGCAAAGGTGATCGAGCCGGCCCCGAGACGTGATCGTATTTGACCGTATCTAGGTGCTTTTGAGTGCTTACGTGGTGTGACTCGGGCCACGCAGATTGGGCGTAACGCTCCTGGGAACAACGCGATGACCTAAGAGGTGACAGTCGAGGAGGGAATACAGCCGCCGTTGACGGCGCTGTTCATCTCCCCGGCCCCCGCCCGCGCCCGTCGGCTCATCCCCAAGTCGGCGGTCGTCGGCTCCGGTCCACACGGGACGGGGCCGTAAGCCGTTTTCCAACGTTCCGAGAGGTTGTTCGTGTCGGCCAGCACATCCCGTACGCTCCCGCCGGAGATCACCGAGTCCGTCTCTGTCATGGCGCTCATCGAGCGGGGAAAGGCTGATGGGCAGATCGCCGGCGATGACGTGCGTCGGGCCTTCGAAGCTGACCAGATTCCGGCCACTCAGTGGAAGAACGTACTGCGCAGCCTCAACCAGATCCTCGAGGAAGAGGGTGTGACGCTGATGGTCAGTGCCGCCGAGCCCAAGCGCACCCGCAAGAGCGTCGCAGCGAAGAGTCCGGCCAAGCGCACCGCAACCAAGACGGTGGCGGCCAAGACGGCCACGGTCAAGAAGGCCACCGCCGCCGCCCCGGAGGCGCCGGCCGCCGACGCCACCGCTGAAGAGGCTGCGACCGCCCAGAAGCCCACGGTCAAGAAGGCCACGGCCAAGAAGGCGGTTGCCAAGAAGACCGTCGCGAAGAAGACGACGGCCAAGAAGACCACCAAGGGCGATGACGAGGAGATCCTGGACGACGAGCTCGTCGAGGAGACCGCAGGCGCGGCCAAGCCCGGCGCCGATGAGCCCGCCGAGGACGGCGCACAGGGCTTCGTCCTGTCCGACGAGGACGAGGACGACGCTCCCGCGCAGCAGGTGGCGGCCGCCGGCGCCACCGCCGACCCCGTCAAGGACTACCTGAAGCAGATCGGCAAGGTCCCCCTCCTCAACGCCGAGCAGGAGGTGGAGCTCGCCAAGCGCATCGAGGCCGGTCTGTTCGCCGAGGACAAGCTGGCCAACGCCGACAAGCTGGCGCCGAAGCTCAAGCGCGAGCTGGAGATCATCGCCGAGGACGGCCGCCGCGCCAAGAACCACCTGCTGGAGGCCAACCTCCGCCTGGTCGTCTCGCTCGCCAAGCGGTACACGGGTCGCGGCATGCTCTTCCTGGACCTCATCCAGGAGGGCAACCTCGGTCTGATCCGCGCGGTCGAGAAGTTCGACTACACCAAGGGCTACAAGTTCTCCACGTACGCCACCTGGTGGATCCGTCAGGCGATCACCCGCGCCATGGCCGACCAGGCCCGCACCATCCGTATCCCGGTGCACATGGTCGAGGTCATCAACAAGCTCGCGCGCGTGCAGCGCCAGATGCTCCAGGACCTGGGCCGCGAGCCCACCCCGGAGGAGCTGGCCAAGGAGCTCGACATGACCCCCGAGAAGGTCATCGAGGTCCAGAAGTACGGCCGCGAGCCCATCTCCCTGCACACCCCCCTGGGCGAGGACGGCGACAGCGAGTTCGGTGACCTCATTGAGGACTCCGAGGCGGTCGTCCCGGCGGACGCGGTCAGCTTCACGCTCCTCCAGGAGCAGCTGCACTCCGTGCTGGACACGCTCTCCGAGCGTGAGGCGGGCGTCGTGTCCATGCGTTTCGGCCTCACCGACGGTCAGCCGAAGACCCTCGACGAGATCGGCAAGGTCTACGGCGTCACGCGTGAGCGCATCCGCCAGATCGAGTCCAAGACGATGTCGAAGCTGCGCCACCCCTCGCGCTCCCAGGTGCTGCGCGACTACCTCGACTAGTCGCCACGTCGACCCAGAAAGGCCCGGACGCCTCCCCTGTGAGGCGTCCGGGCCTTTTCATTGCGTCCTTGTGTGACCTCCTGCTGCGCCATGGCGCGATGCTGCGCGCACGTGCGAGCCATGCGGTCCTGGATCACCCTGGGTGTGCCGTTGCAACTCAGAGTAAGGAGCGTGTATGCGTTCTCCCCTTGCCAAGGCCCTGAGGGGCGGGCTGGCCATGGCAGCCGCGGCGGCCGTACTGCCGCTGGCTGCGCCGACACCCGCCGCGGCTGACGGCATAGTCGTCGGAGGTACCCCGGTCGATGTGGCCGACAGCCCGTGGGTGGTGGCGCTGTCCAGCCGTGACCGATTCGGGGGTACGCGCGCGGGGCAGTTCTGCGGGGGAGTACTCGTCGGGCGGTCGACCGTGCTCACCGCGGCCCACTGCATGAGCGAGGAAGTCCTCGGCGGGCCGGCGAGCCGCATGGACGATCTGAAGGTCATCGCGGGACGCAACGATCTCCGCGCCAAGAACGGCCGGGAGATCCCGGTACGTCGCGTCTCGATCAACCCCGAGCACAGCAGCGTCACGAACGCCGGAGACGCGGCGCTCCTCACGCTGGCCACCCCGCTTCCCCAGAGCTACGTGATCCCCATGGCACGGCAGGGGGACCCGGCGTACGCACCGGAAACCAGGGCCACTGTCTACGGCTGGGGTGACACCACGGGCGCCGGCCAGTACTCACGCACGCTGCGCGCCGCGCAGGTGAGGGTGCTGCCGGACGCGCTCTGCAAGAAGGCGTACCCGGGAACGAGGGAAGGGACCTATGTCGCCGCATCCATGCTGTGCGCGGGGGAGCGCGCAGGCGGCCGGGACGCCTGCCAGGGGGACAGCGGCGGTCCGCTGGTCGCCAAAGGGCGGCTGGTCGGCCTCGTCTCCTGGGGGAGCGGCTGCGGATGGGCGGGCAGCCCTGGGGTCTACACGCGGGTGTCAGCCGTGATCAGGCCGCTCGGCCTGGGTGGCTGACCGCGAGTGCCTCCGTCCACGTACCAGACCGGGCGGCTGCCCTGAATGCGCAGGCAGCCGCCCGGTCACCGGCCTGATGCCGGAACTGGCTCGTCGTGGATGCGAGGTGTCAGCGTTCCTCTTCGGTGGCGGACGCCGGAGCGGTCGTCAGCCGCTCGGTCTCGTCCTGTATCTCAGCGGCGATCTTCTTGAGTTCCGGCTCGAACTTGCGCCCGTGGTGGGCACAGAAGAGCAGCTCACCGCCGCTGAGCAGGACGACGCGCAGGTATGCCTGGGCGCCGCAGCGGTCGCAGCGATCAGCGGCCGTCAGTGGGCTCGCGGGGGTCAGAACAGTAGTCACGTCGCCTCTTCTCTAGCTCGACGAGCTGTCGTACCAGGGTCAACATCCAACCAGCCCCAAAACGTTCCCGCTCGTGGCTTTTCCTCGAAAAATCTTTGCGAGGCGGCTGTCTGCTGCCGGTTGGCGGCGAATGTGCCGTATTGCATGTATTTGCGTCGTACGGTTTCGCGCTGTCTTTTCAGGTCCGCCCTCCCGGCTGGGTTGCCGGTTGTTCATGAGGACGTGCCCCGAGGCTAAATGGTTCATGCCTCGAAGGGAACGTGATGTGCGCTTCACTCCATCGAAGGATCGAACAGGCATGCGACTCTGGACTACCCTGAACTCGGTCTAGGGTGGCGTTACAACGGCTCTATCAGGCCTCGGTACCCTCTGACCGGCGACCGAAGCCGGCCCCTCCCCCACAAGGGGCCCACCAGAAATTCAGCGAGGAGCGAACCGCGTGACCGCCGAGACGTCCGTGCCGTCCACAGCGCTGCTGACCGGAGCAGACCGGGACGGTTCCAACTACACCGCGCGGCACCTTCTCGTCCTCGAGGGGCTCGAAGCCGTCCGCAAGCGCCCTGGCATGTACATCGGCTCGACCGACAGCCGCGGCCTCATGCACTGCCTCTGGGAGATCATCGACAACTCCGTCGACGAGGCCCTGGGCGGGTACTGCGACCACATCGAGGTGATCCTCCACGACGACGCGTCCGTGGAGGTGCGGGACAACGGCCGGGGCATCCCCGTCGACGTGGAGCCCAAGACGGGTCTCTCCGGCGTCGAGGTCGTGATGACCAAGCTCCACGCGGGCGGCAAGTTCGGCGGCGGCTCGTACGCCGCCTCGGGCGGTCTGCACGGCGTGGGTGCCTCCGTGGTGAACGCGCTGTCCTCTCGACTGGACGTGGAGGTGGACCGGGCCGGAAGCACGCATGCCATCAGCTTCCGGCGCGGCGTTCCGGGTGCGTTCAAGGGCGAGGGCCCGAACGCGTCCTTCGACACGGCGGCGCGCCTGCGCAAGGTCAAGAAGATCCCGAGGGCCCGGACCGGCACGCGCGTGCGTTACTGGGCCGACCGCCAGATCTTCCTCAAGGACGCCAAGCTCTCCCTGGAGACGCTGCACCAGCGCGCCCGGCAGACCGCTTTCCTGGTCCCGGGCCTGACGATCGTGGTCCGCGACGAGTACGGCCTGGGGGAGGACGGCAGCAAGGGCGAGGAGTCCTTCCGCTTCGACGGCGGAATCAGCGAGTTCTGCGAGTTCCTGGCGCCGGACAAGCCGGTCTGCGACGTCCTCCGGCTCTCCGGGCAGGGCACGTTCAAGGAGACCGTGCCGGTCCTTGACGACCGGGGCCACATGACGCCCACCGAGGTCACCCGTGAGCTCGGCGTGGACGTCGCGCTGCGGTGGGGCACCGGGTACGAGACCACGGTCAGGTCCTTCGTCAACATCATCGCCACCCCCAAGGGCGGCACCCACCTCACCGGCTTCGAACGCTCTGTGACCAAGACCGTGAACGAGGTGCTGCGGGCCCAGAAGCTGCTGCGCGTGGCCGAGGACGACATCGTCAAGGACGACGCCCTCGAAGGGCTCACCGCCGTCGTGACCGTGCGCCTCGCGGAACCCCAGTTCGAGGGTCAGACCAAGGAGGTCCTGGGCACCTCGGCTGCCAACCGTATCGTCGCGAACGTCGTGGCCAAGGAGCTCAAGGAGTTCCTGACGTCCACCAAGCGGGACGCGAAGGCGCAGGCCCGCGCGGTCCTGGAGAAGGCCGTCGCGGCGGCCCGTACGCGCATCGCGGCGCGCCAGCACAAGGAGGCGCAGCGCCGGAAGACGGCGCTGGAGTCCTCGTCGCTGCCCGCCAAGCTCGCCGACTGTCGCAGCGACGACGTGGAGCGGAGCGAGCTCTTCATCGTCGAGGGTGACTCCGCGCTCGGCACGGCCAAGCTCGCGCGGAACTCCGAGTTCCAGGCGCTGCTGCCGATCCGCGGCAAGATCCTCAACGTTCAGAAGTCCTCGATCTCGGACATGCTGAAGAACGCAGAGTGCGGTGCGATCATCCAGGTCATAGGGGCGGGATCGGGCCGGACCTTCGACATCGACGCAGCACGCTACGGCAAGATCATCATGATGACCGACGCCGATGTGGACGGCTCGCACATCCGGACCCTGCTTCTGACGCTGTTCCACCGCTACATGCGGCCCATGGTCGAATCGGGCCGGGTGTTCGCCGCGGTGCCGCCGCTGCACCGCATCGAGCTCATCCAGCCGAAGAAGGGCCAGGACAAGTACGTCTACACGTACTCGGACCGCGAACTTCGCGACAAGCTCCTGGAGTTCCAGAGCAAGGGCGTCCGGTACAAGGACTCGATCCAGCGGTACAAGGGTCTCGGCGAGATGGACGCAGACCAGCTGGCCGAGACGACGATGGATCCGCGCCACCGCACGCTGCGCCGGATCAACCTCTCCGATCTGGAGTCGGCGGAGCAGGTCTTCGATCTGCTGATGGGCAACGAGGTCGCGCCGCGCAAGGAGTTCATCACCGGTTCGGCAGCGACGCTGGACCGGTCACGGATCGACGCGTAGGACAGTGCAGGGCACGGTGACGTGCGGGTGTACGGCACCGTGCCCACGTTGAAGGGCACGCGCGCCCCAAAGCGCGCCACCGGAGGGGTCTTTTCAGCGTGACTCCACCCTGGGGTGGAGCCACCGCCTTCCCGAGACTCCACCCGGGATCCACCTCGGCTCCGATCTTCTGACCTCGCGTTCTCCGTAGCGTCGAAGGCGTCGTTCATCCTCGCTCTTCCCCGTCTACGGAGGCCGTGATGTCCGGGCTGTTCGATGTCCTGGTGATCCTTGCTGTCGTCATCCTCGTGGTCGTGCGTCAGTTCCGGGCACGGCAGATATCGGCGGACAGGCGCTGGTGGGTCGTGCCCGGCGTACTGATCTTCATATCGCTGCGTGAGCCCGGTCTGTTCGACGCTCACCATCCGGCGGAGTCGGCCGCCCTGCTCGCTGCCGAGTTGCTGATCGGTCTTGCCACCGGTGCAGGATGGGCCTGGACCACGCGCGTGTGGATGGCGCCGGACGGTGCCGTGTGGAGCAAGAGCACCAAGGCCAGCGTCCTCGTCTGGCTGGCCGGCATAGGCCTTCGACTGGGACTCTTCGGCACCGGTGCCCTGCTCGGAGTTCATCAGGGCACTGCTGCACTGATGCTTGCGCTCGCGGTGACTCTGTTGGTCCGCTCCGGAATCCTGGTCTGGCGCTCTCAGTCTCTGAGCACAGCTGTCGTCGGGGTCCCGTCGCACGGTGAGGGCGTGTCCCCACGGTCGTGGAAGTGGAAGGAGCGCGTGTGACGTACAACGCGTGGACGCGCTGGCCCTCGCGGGAAGCCCTCTCCCGTGTCGGCGTCTCGCGGGCACGGCGGCTGATCGCCTGGACCACGCGCACGTTGGCCCTCGGCTTGCTGCTGTGGACGACCTTCAACAGCGGCCATGCCAACGGCTGGGGTGCGGCGGGCGCCGTGGTGCTCGTCGTTCTCTGCGGGCTGGCCGGCTGGGCTTTCTTCCGCACCACGTTCCAGCATCGCCTGCTGCCCTCGCTGGGCCTGCTCACTGTCCTGTTGGGCATCGCGACTCTGGCCCAGAGCACCGGCTTCCGGGTTGCGGCGCTCGTGCTGTGGTGTGCCTGCGCCGTCAGCGCCATGGAGCGGCTGCCCCTGGCGGCCGCGGTGCCGGTCACTTCAGTCGCGCTGGGCGCGTACGCCGTGGTCAACAACGACGTCTGGCTGACCACGGCGGCCACCGCCACGGGCATCGCCCTCGCCGGGTACGTACTGCGTCTCGACGCCGAGGCACGTGGCAACGCCCAGCAGCTGCTCGCCCAGGAGCGGGCGGCCCGGGAGGCCGAGGCGGAGTCCGCGGCGCTGGCGGAACGCACCCGCATCGCCAGGGAGATCCACGATGTCCTGGCGCACAGCCTCTCGGCGCAGCTTGTCCACCTGGAGGCCGCTCGGCTGCTCATCGAACGTGGCGCGGACCCGAAGCAGATACTCGAACGGGTGGTGGCGGCACGGGGCATGGCTCGCGACGGCCTTGCGGAGACGCGACAGGCGCTTTCCGCGCTGCGTGGCGAGATGTCCCCCTTGGAAGAGGCCCTGAGAGAGCTGGTGGGCAGCGCTGAGACCGGTGCTGATGTCACTGTGACGGGTGAACGTCGGCCCCTCCCGGCCGAGGCCTCGCAGGCGGTCCGCCGAGTCGCGCAGGAGGCCATGACGAACGCACGCAAGCACGCACCAGGCGCCAAGATCCGCATACGACTCGACTACGGCAAGCACGAAGTGACCCTGGACGTAAGGGACTCGGGCGGACGTCCAGGTGAACTGGCACACACCGGAGCCGGGTACGGTCTGCTGGGCATGCGGGAGCGTGCCGAGCTGCTCGGCGGCTCTCTGGAGGCCGGGCCGTACGAGGAGGGGTTCGCGGTGACGTTGAAGGTGCCCATATGACGCAGGAGGACGGCAGGCCGCCCGCCCGTGTGGTGGTCGCCGACGATCAGACCATCGTGCGTGAAGGCATCGTGATGCTGCTCGGGCTGCTGCCCGGCGTCGAGGTCGTCGGGGCTGCCGGTGACGGCGAGGAAGCCGTACGCCTCGTGGCCGAACTGGCCCCGGACGTCGTCCTGATGGATCTGCGCATGCCCCGCTGCGACGGCGTCGAGGCGACCCGGCGCATTCGTACGGAACACCCCGGCACCCAGGTCGTCGTGCTCACCACCTTCGCGGACGACGATTCGCTCTTCCCGGCCCTCGAGGCGGGCGCGCGAGGCTATCTCACCAAGGACGCCGGTGGCGACGAGATCGTGCGGGCCGTGGAGAGCGTGCGCTCGGGGCACGCGGGACTCTCGCCGAGGATCCAACGGCGGTTGCTGGAGCGATTGTCCCAGCCCGAGGCCACCATCTCTGTGGCGGAGTCTCCAGACGGCCTCACCGCCCGTGAGACCGAGGTTCTCGTACTGATCGCCGATGGCCTGACCAACCAGCAGATCGCCCGCAAGCTGCATGTCTCCACCGCCACGGTGAAGACACACATCAACAACCTGTTCGCCAAGACGGGACTCAAGGATCGCGCTCAGGCCGTGCGATATGCCTATCGGCACGGTCTCGCTGAGTCGCCGGCGCTCCGAATCACCTGATGGGGTGAAGAGACGGGATTGAAGAGTTCGAGAACTTCCCGTTCTGTCCATCCTTGGGCACGTGGCCGAAAAGGCCTGCGGACAAGGAGAGTTCGGTGGAGAAGTACGACGGCGGCGAGGCGGCGCGGGTCCGGCCCGATGATCCCTGGTACGACGCGCTCGCCTCCGGCTGGGACGAGTTGGACGGTGCGGGGGCGCGCGCTTCCGCTGTTCCGCACGCGCGCCGGCAGCCGGAGGGACGGACGGGTACCGCCGCCGAGATCTACCTGGAGGTGCAGCGCAGCCCGGCCTTCCAGGAGGTGCGCAGCCGGTACCGGAGATTCGTTTTCCCCGGGGTCGCCGTCTTCTTCACCTGGTACGTCGCGTACCTCGTGGCCGCAACGACGGCGCCCGACCTGATGGCGCGGCCCGTCGCGGGCGCGGTGAACGTCGCGATGCTCGCGGGCCTCGGCCAGTTTCTCTCCACGTTCCTGCTCACGTGGGCATACGCCCGGCACGCCCGGTTGCGCAGGGACCGGGCGGCTCTCGAACTCAGATGGAACACACAGGAGCTGACCCGGGAGACCGAGCGTTGACGGACGATCATCAGACTCTGGCGCTGTTGCTCTTCAGCGCGTTCGTGGCGGTCACACTGGCGATCACCACCTGGGTGAGCCGCAGCCGGCAGGGCTCGGCGGAGGAGTTCTACGCAGGCGGACGTCTGTTCAGCCCGATGGAGAACGGCTTCGCCATCGCGGGCGACTACATGTCGGCGGCCTCGTTCCTCGGAGTCACCGGCCTCATCGCGCTGTTCGGCTACGACGGCCTGCTGTACTCGGTGGGCTTTCTCGTCGCCTGGCTCGTGGTGCTCTACCTGGTGGCCGAACTGGTCCGCAACTGCGGGCGGTTCACACTCGCGGACGTCGTGGCCGCACGGATGAGCGAGCGGCCGGTCCGTATCGCGGCGGGAACCTCCTCGGTGACCGTGTGCGTTCTGTATCTGGTGGCGCAGATGGTGGGGGCGGGCAGCCTGGTCGGGCTGCTGCTCGGGGGTACAAGCGGGGCGGCGCGGACCTGGACCGTGATCGGCGTCGGCGCACTCATGGTCATCTATGTGTCGATGGGAGGGATGCGAGCCACCACCTGGATCCAGATCGTCAAGGCGGTCCTGCTGCTGAGCGGCGCGATCGCGTTGACCACGCTCGTCCTGGTGCGGTTCCACGGCGACTTCAACGCGCTGCTGCGCACTGCGGCTGAGCGCAGTGGGCACGGCGATGCCTACCTGGCGCCCGGGCTGACGTACGGCGCCGACTGGACCGCGCGGTTCGACTTCATCAGCCTCGGGCTCGCACTGGTGCTGGGGACGGCCGGGCTGCCGCACATCCTGTCCCGCTTCTACACCGTGCCGACCGCGCGGGCCGCACGCCGCTCGGCCGTCTGGTCCATCGGCCTCATCGGCAGCTTCTACCTGATGACGATCGTGCTCGGCTTCGGCGCGGCGGCGCTGGTGGGATCCGATGCGGTGCGCGCGTCCAACGCGTCCGGGAACACCGCGGTGCCGCTGTTGGCGCTTGATCTCGGCGGCGGCGCGGACTCCACGGGTGGAACGGTTCTGTTCGCGGTCGTCACTGCGGTCGCCTTCGCCACGATCCTCGCCGTCGTCGCCGGTGCCACGCTTGCCTCATCGGCTTCCGTGGCCCACGACCTGTACGCGTCACTGCGCCGTCCCGGCGGGAAGCGGCGCAGCGAGGTGGTGGTGGCGCGCGTTGCCGCGGTCGGGATCGGTGCCGTTGCGATCGCCCTGAGCCTGCTCGCCCGCGACCTCAATGTGGCGTTCCTGGTGGGCCTGGCCTTCGCTGTCGCGGCCTCCGCCAATCTGCCTGTACTGCTGTACTCGTTGTTCTGGCGGAGCTTCACCACGCGTGGTGCGGTGTGGTCGGTCTACGGGGGTCTGGTGCCGGCACTCGTGCTTGTGGCGCTGTCCCCTGTGGTCTCGGGGAGCCCGGACTCGATCTTCCCGGGTGTGGACGTGCAGTACTTCCCGCTGGAGAATCCCGGCCTGGTGTCAATCCCGCTCGGCTTCCTCGCAGGATGGTTCGGCACGGTCACGTCGCCGGAGCTGCCGGACGAGGCGAAGCACGCGGAGACGGAGGTTCGCTCGCTCACCGGAGCGGGGGCGGTGTGACGGCGCTCGCCCACCCCTGGCGCCCGGTCGTATCGGAGCCCTACGGGTGTACCGCGGAGGCCTCAGGGCGTCGGAGGCCTCAGGGCGTCACCCAGGCGTACCGGTGCTCGGGCCGCCCCGTGTCCCCGTACTTGAGTGAAAGCCGCAGCCTCCCAGCCTGCTCGAGGTGGCGCAGATAGCGCTGGGCGGTGGCCCGGCTGAGCCCGGTCTCGGCGGCCACCTCGTGGGCCGACAGCGGATGGTCGGCGCGGTGCAGCACACTGCAGATCAGATCGGTGGTCGGCTCCGAGTGACCGCGTGGCAGACCAGGCGACGAAGGGGCGGGCACGGTTCGCAGCGCGCCGAAGATCCGGTCGATCTGCTCCTGTCCGCCCACGCCGCCCCGGCCGCCCACCCGATCGACGGTGCGGCGAAGCGCGGCATAGGAGTCGAGCCGGGCGCGCAGCGCGGCGAAGGTGAACGGCTTGACCAGATAGTGCAGCGCGCCGAGGCGCATCGCGGACTGCACGGTGACGACGTCGCTCGCCGCCGTGATCATGATGACGTCGGTGCCGTAACCGCGTTCGTGGATCCGGTGGACCAGTTCGAGCCCCGTCTGGTCGGGCAGGTAGTGGTCGAGCAGCATCAGGTCGATCTGCTCGCGCTCCACCGTGGCCAGCGCCTGGGCGGCGCTGTGGGCGCGTGCCATGACCCGGAAGCCGGGAACCCTTCCCACGTACTTGGCGTTGATCTCGGCGACACGGAAGTCGTCGTCCACGACCAGAACGTCGATCATCGGGCCTCTTTCCCTCAAGCCCAGGCGAGCTGTTAAGCCCGTGTTTCGGCTCAGCTGTTGTAGCGCGAGCAAAACGAGCACAACAGTCCTTTGCAAGCAGAAGATGGGGTTGCGCCCAGAAGACTGATGCTGTGTCCGGTGCGTCTCTACGGTCCCGGCCATGAGCACAGACACCAGCCCCGCGATCGAACTGCGGGGCGCGAGCAAAGTCTTCAGGACTCCGTCAGGAGGACTGCACACCGCGGTCAGGGAGCTGGATCTGACCGTCGGTCGCGGCGAGTTCGTCGCCGTCGTGGGGCCCACCGGCTGTGGCAAGTCGACCACCCTGACCCTCGTCAGCGGCCTTGAAGTGCCCAGTGAGGGCGAGGTCCTGGTGGCCGGCGAGCCGGTCCGCGGCGTCGGCGACAAGGTCGGATTCGTCTTCCAGCAGGACGCGACCTTCCCTTGGCGCACGGTGCTGTCGAACGTCATGGCAGGCCCGCGCTTCCGCGGCGTACCGAAGGCGGAGGCGAAGCAGAAGGCCCGCGAGTGGCTGGCCCGGGTCGGACTCGCGGCCTTCGAGGACCGCTACCCGCACCAGCTCTCCGGCGGTCAGCGCAAGCGCGTCGCACTCGCCGCGACCTTCGTCAACGACCCCGAGATCCTGCTGATGGACGAGCCGTTCTCGGCGCTCGACGTGCAGACCAGGGCCCTGATGTCGGACGAGCTCCTCGAACTGTGGGAGGGCACGGGCGCCTCGGTCGTCTTCGTCACCCACGACCTGGAGGAGTCCATCGCGCTCGCCGACAAGGTCGTCGTGATGACGGCGGGCCCCGCCACCGTGAAGCAGGTTTTCGATATCGACCTGCCGAGGCCGCGCAAGGTCGAGTCGGTCCGACTGGAGCCGCACTTCATCGAGATCTACCGCGAGATCTGGGAGTCGCTCGGCGAAGAGGTCCGCATCACCCGTGAGAGGGGTGCCGCCCATGTCGCCTGAGATCATGCCCGAGGCCGTCGTCGCACTGTCCGCCGAGACCGCCAAGACGGCCGGCGGCCTCTCCCGGGCACGCGCCGCCCGCAGACGCAAGGTGGTCGTCTCCGTCGCCCGCGTGCTGCTCCTGGTCGCCGTGCTCGGCCTGTGGGAGGTCCTCGCACGCGCCAAGGTCATCGACCCGTTCAACTTCTCCATGCCCTCGAAGATCTGGGACCAGATCCAGGAATGGGTCACGCACGGCACCGCCCTCGGCTCCCTGGGGGAGCAGATCTGGTACACGCTCTACGAGGCGCTGCTCGGCTGGGTCATCGGTGTGATCGCCGGTGTGGTGCTCGGTATCACGCTGGGACGCATCACGTTCCTCGCCGATGTGCTGGGCCCCTACATCAAGGTCCTCAACTCCATCCCGCGCATCGTGCTGGCACCGATCTTCGTGATCTGGTTCGGGCTCGGCCCGGCCTCCAAGGTCGCCTCCGCCGTGGTCCTGGTGTTCTTCCCGGTCTTCTTCAACGCCTTCCAGGGCGCCCGCGAGGTCGACCGGAACCTGGTCGCCAACGCCCGCATCCTCGGGGCGAGCGATCGCCGGGTGACGCTTCAGGTGGTCGTCCCGTCCGCCACGTCGTGGATCTTCACCAGCCTCCACGTCAGCTTCGGCTTCGCCCTCATCGGCGCCATCGTCGGCGAGTACATCGGGGCGACCAAGGGCATCGGCCTGCTCGTCGCGCAGTCGCAGGGCACCTTCAACGCCGCCGGCGTCTACGCCGCGATGGTGATCCTCGCGGTCGTGGCGCTCTTCGCCGAGGGGCTGCTGACCTTCGCCGAGCGCCGCATCTTCCGGTGGAAGCCCGCGAGTTCCGACAGCTGAACGCCAGTCCCCCGTACGCACCCCTCTCTCGTACCGCCATCTCACAAGGACGTGACCGAACATGCGTAAGACCGTCAGAATCCCGGCGTTGGCAGCGGCCGGCCTGCTCGCACTCTCCTCGCTCACCGCCTGCGCCGACGACGCGGCCGGTTCGGCCGCCGACTCCGGTAGCAAGGGGGACGGCAAGGGTGAGCACGTCAAGATCATGGTCGGTGGCCTGGACAAGGTCATCTACCTGCCCGCGATGCTCACCCAGCGGCTCGGCTACTTCAAGGACGAGGGCCTCGACGTGGAGATGCTGAGCGAGCCGGCCGGTGTCCAGGCCGAGACCGCGCTGGTCAGCGGCCAGGTCCAGGGCGCCGTCGGCTTCTACGACCACACCCTCGACCTGCAGACCAAGGGCAAGGCCGTCGAGTCCGTCGTGCAGTTCTCGCGGGCCCCCGGCGAGGTGGAGATCGTCTCCAACAAGGCCGCGGCTGACATCAAGTCCCCCAAGGACTTCAAGGGCAAGAAGCTCGGCATCACCAGCCTCGGCTCCTCGACGGACTTCCTCACCAAGTACCTCGCGGTGAAGAACGGCGTGCAGGTCAGCGAGTTCACGCCGGTCGCCGTCGGTGCCGGACCGACCTTCATCGCCCCGCTGAAGAAGGGTTCCATCGACGGCGGCATGACCACGGACCCGACCGTGGCGACGGTCCTTGACCAGAAGCTCGGCAAGATCCTCGTCGACATGCGCACCCCGGAGGGTTCGCAGGAGGCGCTCGGCGGACCGTACCCGTCGTCCAGCCTCTACATGCAGACGGACTGGGTGAACAGCCACAAGGACACCGTCCAGAAGCTCGCCAACGCCTTCGTGAAGACCCTCAAGTGGATGTCCACGCACAGCGCCGACGAGATCGCCGCCAAGATGCCGGCCGACTACGCGCAGGGGGACAAGGACCTCTACGCCCAGTCGATCAAGAGCACACTGCCGATGTTCACGACCGATGGCGTCATGCCCGAGAACGGTCCCGAGACCGTCGAGCGTGTCCTCAAGGCGTTCAACCCCAACATCAAGAACGCCAAGGTCGATTTGAGCAAGACGTTCACCACCGAGTTCGTGGAGAAGGCCGCCGGCTGATCCCTGGTCTACGGCCGACCCCTCCGACAGCCGTGCGTGCGGTCGCCCAGCGGCCCCCACGCCCTCGGCCACCGCACCCTCAGACGCGGGCCGCCCAGACGTAGCAGTGCTGCGGGCGGCCCGCGTCGCCGTATTTCAGCGTCAGCCTGGCCTGGCCGGTGCGCTCCAGCAGCTTCAGATAGCGCTGGGCCGTCTGCCGGCTCAGCCCCGTCCGGTCCGCGATCTCCTGTGCCGACAGCGGGGCCTCGGCGCTCTCCAGCGCCCGGCGTACGAGCTCCGCGGTGTTGCGGGAGTGGCCCTTGGGCAGCTCCGCCTGCGAACCGGCCGACAGGGCGCCGAAGATCCGGTCGACCTCGGCCTGCTCGGCCTGGCCGCCGGAGTCGAGAGTGCGGCGCAGCTCGGCGTACGCCTCGAGCTTGGCGCGCAGTCCCGCGAAGGCGAAGGGCTTGACCAGGTACTGGAGTGCGCCGAGCCGCATCGCGGCCTGGACGGTGGAGACGTCACGGGCCGCGGTCACCATGATCACGTCGGTCTGGTGGCCGCGGCGCCGCATCTCGCGCACCACCGCCAGGCCTGTCTCGTCCGGCAGATAGTGGTCGAGAAGCACCAGGTCGAGCCGGGGGAGGCTGTCCACCAGCCGCAGCGCCTCGGCCCCGGTGTGCGCCTCGCCCGCGACGTGGAAGCCCGCGACCTTCTCCACGTACGCGGCATTGACCCGCGCGACCCGGGTGTCGTCGTCCACGACCAGTACCTCGATCATCGCGACTCCTCCATCGTGGTCGTACGGGCGGCATCCGCACTGCTCGTGGCGTCCGGTGCGCCCGTTGCGCCGTTGGCGCCGGTGGCGGATTCCGGTGCGATGCCGGGCTCCGTGAGCGCCTCCGGTGCCATGCCGGGCTCCGTGAGCGCCTCCGGAAGGACCACGGTGAACTCCGCGCCTCCGCCGACCGCCTCGCCGACCTCCGCCCTGCCGCCCTGCCGTTCGGCGAGCCGGCGTACCAGGGCGAGGCCGATGCCCCGTTTGCCGTGGGCCGGGGGCTTCTTCGTGGACCATCCCTCGGTGAAGATCAATTCGCGCTGTTCCGCCGGAATCCCGGGCCCCGTGTCCCGGATGCGGAGGATCGCCGTGCGCCCCTCGGCGCGCAACGTGACCTCCACGCGCGCGTGCGGAGTCCCTGCGACGGCGTCCAGTGCGTTGTCGACGAGATTGCCGACGACAGTGACCAGTCCCCGGGGGTCGATCAGCCGGTCGGGGAGCAGGGTGTCGTCCGAGATCCACAAGGCCACGCCGCGCTCCGCCGCGACCGTGGCCTTCCCAACCAGCAGGGCAGCGAGCAGGGGATCGTGGATCTTCTCGGTGACCTGTTCGGCCGTGGCGCGGTGATCGCCGACCACCTCGCCGACGAACTCCACCGCGTCGTCGTACATCTCCAGCTCCAGCAGCCCGAGGAGCGTGTGCATGCGGTTGGCGTGCTCGTGGTCCTGCGCGCGCAGGGCGTCGATCAGGCCGCGGGTGGAGTCGAGCTCGCGACCGAGCTGCTCGAGCTCGGTGCGGTCGCGCAGGGTGGCGACGGCGCCGCCGTCATCGGTGGGCATACGGTTCGCGACGAGTACGCGCTGGCCGCGCACCGTCAGCAGATCGGTGCCGGTGACGCGCCCGGCCAGCACATCCGTCGTACGCCCCGGTCCGAGCGCCGTGTCCAGGGGCTGCCCGATCGCCTCCGCGTCGAGCGCCAGGAGCCGCTGGGCCTCGTCGTTGAGCAGCCGGATCCGGCCACCGCGGTCCAGGGCGACCACGCCCTCGCGTATGCCGTGCAGCATCGCCTCGCGCTCGGCGAGCAGCGCGGAGATGTCCGAGAAGGCCAGGTCGCGGGTCTGCCGCTGCACCCGCCGGGAGATCACGTACGCGGCGAGCGCACCGACGGCCAGGGCCCCGCCCGCGTACGCGAACAGCCCCGGTATGGCGTTGATCAACCGGGCCCGGACGCTGTCGTACTCGATGCCGACGGAGACCGCGCCGATGATCGTGCCGTCGGCGTCGCGCAGGGGGACTTTGCCGCGGGCCGAGCGGCCGAGCGTGCCGCTGTCGATCTGCATGACCTCGTGGCCGGCCAGCGCCGCACTGGGGTCGGTCGAGACCCGCTTTCCTATCTCCTCGAGATCGGTGTGCGACCAGCGGATCCCTTGCTTGTTCATGATCACGACGTATTCGGCGCCGCTGGCCCGCCGTATCCGCTCCGCCTCGACCTGCACGGGCCCGTCGCGCGTGGGCCGCGACGACTGCAGATCCTCGGCGATCTGCGGCTGCGCCGCCGTGGTCTGCGCGATGGCGAGCGCACGCCGCATCGCCTGGTCGTCGAGTTGCTCGCTGAGCGGGGCGAGGAAGAGCCCGGTGGCGAGCACGGCGACACCAGCGGCTATCGCCAGCTGCATCAGCAGCACCTGGGAGAAGACGCGCCGGGGCAGACCGAGGCGCAGTCGTCGGGCGGCGGGGGTCGGGCTCATGGGTACGAAGGTACGGGGGCGGGCGGGCTACGCCTAAGCCCCTGTGGCGCCTATCTCAGCGGGTGAGGCAGGCCGTGCGGGCCGCCGGACGGAACTCCCGCACCGCAACGACGTCCATCCTCGCCGGTGAGCCCAGGGGAGAGCCGCAGCTCTCGGGGCGGGGCGGCAGGGAGGCCCCCTGCGCGACGGTGACCCGCCACTGGCGCCCGTCCGTGTGAGCGACGGTCACGTCCCAGCGCGGAGCGGTGCCCTCTGTCCGTTCGACGGTGAGCATGTCGGCGCGGTCTTCGCCCGTCGACGTACGCACCGCCAGCTCGGCGGCCTGCCCCGGCCGCTCCCAAGCGGAGTTCCCACGACACCTTTGGGTGACGATGCGACCCGTCCGGACCCCTTCGAGGATCTCCTTCACATGGTGAGCCGCGACGCGGCCGTACGCGTATCCGTACGGCAGCACCAGGAGCGTCGGGGAGAACCGGTGGCCGCCGAGGTGGGTGACCTCCCAGACGCCGTCGACCCCGGACGCCTCAAGCTCGGCGGCGAGGGGCCGCCCAAGGAGGGCGCAGCAGCGGTCGCGCTTGCCGTTGGTGCAGACGAGGGTGAGCGGGGAACCGGTGTGGGCGCCGCCCTGGAGGACGCGGTCGAAGGTGCGGTGATCGCCCATGCCGAGGGCCTGGAAGTCGAGCTGGAGCAACTGCTCGGGGGATTCTGTAGTGGCGCTGCGCAGCCAGGTGTTGCCGGGGGCGGTGTGGGCTGCGTACACCTGCCGGCGGGTGGGCGTGTGGCAGTCGGCGTGGCGTCCTGGGCGCCGGATGAGGGCTACTCGTACGCCCGTCCCTTGGGCCGCCGCCTCCAAGGCGCGGCCGAGCACCGGGTCTAGGTGGCTGGATGTGAGCGCCTTGGCACCCCAGGGGCCCGGCTGCTCCACCAGCAGCCATGTCCGCGCCGTGGCGGCGGTCCCGACGAGGGGCTCGTCGAGGGCCTGGGAGGCGGTCGCGCAGGTACTCACGTAGGTGAGCCTAACCTGAATCACCGGTCTGCGAATCTTGGGGCATCCGAGATCGAAAACGTTGCGGGTCCGGCACCAACGCGTGTCGGTGCCGGACCCGGGAAGTCTGAGGGTGGCTAGGCGTCGGGGATGTCCGCCTTCGCACGGACCAGGGTCTCGCGGCTCACGATCACGATGCGCTCGTATTCGGCGCGAGACGCGTCCGGAGGCAGCTCCTTCTCGAGCGCGGCGGTGGCCTCTGTCCCGATGACTGCGAAGTTCCCGTCGCTCAATTCGAAGAGGTCAGGGCACGTCTGGCCAGTCGCGCTACCCCGCTCGCGGGGCGAAGCGCCGATGCGGCGCACGATCTTCAAGAGGATCCCGGTCCTTGGCAATAGTTGTAGTGGTGTGCGGGCAGGGACAGCTGAGGCCCGAAAGGACGGGGAAAGAGTACCCCTCGGATCTTGGCCTGGTACGCGTGACGCACTAGGCCAAATGGCCCTACTCGTTGGGGAGTTCGCCCACCACCCACCATTGCTCTGTATCAGCGTCCTCCTGGTCCCGGATCAGCTTGTCCATCATCTGGCCAAGCTCCGCCTCATCCGAGAATCCGGGGAGGCTCGCCCGATGGTGGCGGGTGGCCTCCCAGTAGTCGCGGAACACCCGGTTCTGACACATCACTCGAAGGTGTCCATAGAGTTCCGCTCGGCTCAAGGCTCCGATCCGGTGAGAGTGGATGGAATTGATGTACATCGCGTTGGCGAACAGGTACTGGCGTTGAACGTCTGCCGGTACCTCGCTGTCATACGTGTCCAGGACGGTAGCCAGAGCCGGATCGCTCATGGCCTTGCAGAGCAGTTCGAAGTTGAGCCGGTGCTGCTGGTTGAGGGCGTCGTATCTGCGCTGCTGCGCCGCCAGCCGCGCCAGAGTCCCCGCAGCCGCGAGTGCCAGCACTGCTGCCGCGGGGCCCAACCCCCGTATCCCAAGCTTCTGTGTGGCCATGTCAACCCCCGATTCAGGCGACCGTCCGCCGGGCGTCGGGTGCGGGTCGACGGGATTGGACCGGCGAGCGATGGTGTCGCGCTTGCCGTCTCCCAGGGTGCCGAGCGGCTCTGATCGGCGGGAGGCGGTAGAGGAGGCGCACGGAAGTAAGGTTTTGTCGTGCGTAACCGGCGCCGTGCTTGGTGTGTGCCCAGCAAGCACTGCTAACAATCGTTCACTTTGCCGCCGTTCTGGGCGCACATATTCTGGGTCGGTCTCTGTCGTCGAACAAGAACCGCCGTACAACACCCGTTTCACAAGAAAGGTCGCCAGTTGAGTGAGCGGCAGGTCCCGGTCGTCGTACTCGCGGGGTTCCTGGGATCCGGGAAGACCACGCTGCTCAACCACCTCCTGCACAGCAGCGGAGGCAGTCGGATCGGTGCGATCGTCAATGACTTCGGGGCGATCGAGATCGACGCGATGGCTGTGGCGGGAGCGCTCGGCGACTCCACCGTCTCGCTCGGCAACGGCTGTCTGTGCTGCGCCGTGGATGCGAGCGACCTCGACCAGTACCTGGACAAGTTGACCCGGCCCTCCGCCCGTATCGATGTCGTCGTCATCGAGGCGAGCGGCCTCGCCGAGCCGCAGGAACTCGTCCGCATGCTTCTCGCCAGCGAGAATCCGCGCGTCGTGTACGGCGGGCTGGTCGAGGTCGTCGATGCCGCCGAGTTCGGCAACACCCGGGAGCGGCATCCGGAGATCGAGCGGCATCTGGCCATCGCCGACCTCGTCGTGGTCAACAAGGCCGACCGTGTGCCGGAGGAGCAGCGGGAGCGGACCATCGAGCTGGTCCGCGGGCTCGCCGGTCGTGCGGCCGTCGTCCCCGCGTCGTACGGGCGGATCGATCCGGAGCTGCTCTTCGACCGCAAGCCCGCCGAGGAGCGTATCGGGCAGCTCTCCTTCGATGACCTGCATGACCATGACGGTGCGCAGGACGACGGGCACCATCACAGCGGCCATCTGCACGCCGCCTACGACAGTCTCTCCTTCACCTCCGACGTGCCGCTGAGCCCGCGTCGGCTGATGGAGTTCCTCGAACGCCGGCCCGAAGGGCTCTACCGCATCAAGGGCCACGTCGACTTCGGCGCGGCAGACGTGCGCAACCGGTACGTCGTGCACGCCGTCGGCCCGTTTCTGCGGTTCTACCCGGAGCCCTGGGCGGTCGGCGAGGCGCGGCTCACCCAGCTTGTCCTCATCGGTTCCGGCATCGACATCGCCGCTCTTCACAAGGAGCTCGACGCCATCCGTGACGACTGCCTCGGCAGCCCGGACGCCCCCCACGCCGACGAGCGCAGCATGTGGGGCGTCCTCCGCTACGTACAGAAACCAGAGGAAGCCGAGGCCCCGCAGGGAGCCGAGATCCTGCGGGAACTCGACTACCTGCAGGAATCCGAGCAGGCAGAGGCCGGCTGACCTCGCGCCTTACGCCGGCGGGCCCGCCACCACCGCCACCGGCTTGCCGAGCGACACACCCGAGCCGTCCCGGCGCGGGTCGATCTCCGGCAGTTCCGTCGGCGTGCCGTTCTTCTGCGCCGCGCGGGCGGGTGTCGCGCCGGCCCAGGCGAAGCTCAGGCAGTCCTCGCCCTTCAGGAAGCGCTGGCAGCGCACGCCGGCCGTCGCGCGGCCCTTGCGCGGGTACTGGTCGAAGGGGGTCAGCTTGGCCGTTGTCTGGACCGAGTCGTCCAGCGTGCCGCGCGAGCCCGCGACCGTGAACACCACCGCGTCCACCGAGGGGTCGACCGCGGTGAACGAGATGACCTTCGCGCCCTCGGCGAGCTTGATGCCCGCCATGCCGCCGGCCGGGCGGCCCTGCGGGCGGACCTGCGATGCCTGGAAGCGCAGCAGCTGGGCGTCGTCCGTGATGAAGACCAGGTCCTCCTCGCCCGTATGCAGCTCGACCGCGCCGACGATCCGGTCGCCCTCCTTGAGGGTGATGACCTCCAGCTCGTCCTTGTTCGACGGGTAGTCCGGGACGACACGCTTGACGACGCCCTGCTCGGTGCCGAGAGCCAGGCCGGGAGACGACTCGTCGAGGGTCGTCAGGCACACGACCCGCTCGTCGGCCTCCAGGGACAGGAACTCCGACAGCGGGGCGCCGCCCGAGAGGTTGGGCGACGGGGTCGACTCCGGGAGCTGCGGCAGGTCGACCACCGCCACCCGCAGCAGCCGGCCGGACGACGTGACCGCGCCCACCTCGCCGCGTGCCGTCGCCGGCACGCACGACACGACCACGTCGTGCTTGACGCGCTTGCCGCCGCCGTCCTCGAAGGGGTTGCCGTTGGGCGTACGCGCCAGGAGACCCGTCGACGACAGCAGAACCCGGCACGGGTCGTCGGCGACCTGCAGCGGCACCGCGGCCGCGGGGGCGTCCGCCGACTCCAGCAGCACCGTGCGCCGTTCGGTGCCGAACTTCTTGGCCACCGCGGCCAGTTCGTTCGACACGAGCTTGCGCAGCTCGGCGTCCGACTCGAGGATGCGGGTCAGCTCCTCGATCTCCGCGTTCAGCCGGTCCCGCTCCGCCTCGAGCTCGATACGGTCGAACTTGGTGAGGCGGCGCAGCGGCGTGTCGAGGATGTACTGCGTCTGGACGTCGCTCAGCGCGAACCGCCTCATCAGGCGCTCCTTGGCCTGCGCGGAGTTCTCGCTGGAGCGGATGAGCTGGATGACCTCGTCGATGTCAATCAGTGCGACCAGCAGGCCGTCGACCAGGTGCAGCCGGTCGCGCTTCTTGCCGCGGCGGAACTCGCTGCGGCGGCGCACGACGTTGAAGCGGTGGTCGAGATAGACCTCGAGCAGCTCCTTCAGGCCCAGCGTGAGCGGCTGGCCGTCGACCAGCGCGACGTTGTTGATGCCGAAGGACTCCTCCATCGGCGTCAGCTTGTACAGCTGCTCCAGGACCGCCTCCGGCACGAAGCCGTTCTTGATCTCGATCACCAGGCGCAGGCCGTGCGCACGGTCCGTGAGGTCCTTGACGTCGGCGATGCCCTGCAGCCTCTTCGAGCCGACCAGGTCCTTGATCTTGGCGATCACCTTCTCCGGGCCGACGGTGAACGGCAGCTCGGTCACGACGAGGCCCTTGCGGCGCGCAGTCACGGTCTCCACGGACACCGTGGCGCGGATCTTGAACGTGCCGCGGCCCGTCTCGTACGCGTCCCTGATCCCGGAGATGCCGACGATGCGGCCGCCCGTGGGCAGGTCGGGGCCCGGGACGTACTTCATGAGCGTGTCGAGGTCGGCGCCCGGATACCTGATCAGATGGCGGGCGGCGGCGATGACCTCGCCGAGGTTGTGCGGCGGCATGTTCGTCGCCATGCCGACCGCGATTCCGGACGAGCCGTTCACCAGCAGGTTCGGATACGCGGCGGGCAGGGCGACCGGCTCCTGCTCCTGGCCGTCGTAGTTCGGCTGGAAGTCGACCGTGTCCTCGTCGATGGACTCCGTCATCAGCGACGTGGCGTCGGCCATCCGGCACTCCGTGTACCGCATGGCGGCCGGCGGGTCGTCGTTGCCCAGCGAGCCGAAGTTGCCGTGGCCGTCGACCAGCGGCACGCGCATCGAGAAGGGCTGGGCCATCCGCACCAGGGCGTCGTAGATCGACGCGTCGCCGTGCGGGTGCAACTTACCCATGACCTCGCCGACGACGCGGGCGCACTTCACATAGCTGCGGTCGGGGCGCAGGCCCATCTCGTTCATCTGATAGACGATGCGGCGGTGCACGGGCTTCAGGCCGTCCCGGGCGTCCGGCAGGGCCCGGGAGTAGATCACCGAGTAGGCGTACTCGAGGAAGGAGCCCTGCATCTCGTCGACGACGTCGATGTCGAGGATCTTCTCCTCGAAGTCGTCGGGCGGCGGGGTCTTCGTGCTGCGGCGGGCCATCGCTGCTGCGGCTCCTTCACACTGTCTGCCGGGCCATCGGGCTCAGGGCCATGAACGGATCTGCTGCGGACCATTGTGGACCGCCCCACGGACAACTGTGGACCGGGCCACTGACAACGGCGGCGGCGGGCCGCCTGACCACGTCTGGGGCGCCCCCGGCAGGAGGCGCCCCAGACGTGCGGAACGATTGCCCACAACGGGAGCGGCCGCGGCAGGCCCGCTGGAACTTCGCCAGGTGTCAGCGTGCTTGCATACAGTGGCAGGAGCTGCAGAACCTTTCAGTTTCGCGATCGAAGGGACGTACATGCCCATGGGTCACACGGCCACAGCTCAGGCCGGTTCCGGCGGCCTGACAGCGACCGAGCACCGGCTGGCCAACGGCCTGCGCGTCGTGCTCTCCGAGGACCACCTGACCCCGGTCGCCGCGGTCTGCCTCTGGTATGACGTCGGCTCGCGCCACGAGGTCAAGGGTCGCACCGGCCTTGCCCACCTCTTCGAGCACCTGATGTTCCAGGGCTCGGCCCAGGTGACGGGCAACGGCCACTTCGAGCTGGTCCAGGGCGCCGGCGGCTCGCTGAACGGCACCACGAGCTTCGAGCGCACCAACTACTTCGAGACGATGCCCGCGCACCAGCTGGAGCTCGCGCTCTGGCTGGAGGCCGACCGTATGGGCTCCCTCCTCGCCGCCCTCGACGAGGAGTCCATGGAGAACCAGCGGGACGTCGTCAAGAACGAGCGCCGCCAGCGCTACGACAACGTGCCGTACGGCACGGCCTTCGAGAAGCTGACCGCCCTGTCGTACCCGGACGGCCACCCCTACCACCACACGCCGATCGGCTCGATGACCGACCTGGACGCGGCGACGCTCGAGGACGCGCGGACCTTCTTCCGCACGTACTACGCGCCGAACAACGCCGTCCTGTCGGTCGTGGGCGATATCGACCCGGAGCAGACGCTCGCCTGGATCGAGAAGTACTTCGGCTCCATCCCGTCGCACGATGGCAAGCCCGCCCCGCGCGACGGAAGCCTCCCGGAGATCATCGGCGAACAGCTGCGCGAGGTAATCGAGGAGGAGGTCCCGGCCCGCGCCCTGATGGCCGCCTACCGGCTGCCGGAGGACGGCACGCGTGCGTGCGACGCGGCCGACCTGGCGCTCACCGTCCTCGGCGGCGGCGAGTCGTCCCGCCTCTACAACCGCCTCGTCCGCCGCGACCGCACCGCCGTCGTGGCCGGATTCGGGCTGCTCAGGCTGGCCGGAGCCCCGTCGCTCGGCTGGCTGGACGTGAAGACGTCCGGCGATGTGGAGGTCCCGGTCATCGAGGCCGCCGTCGACGAGGAGCTCGCCCGGTTCGCCGAGGAGGGCCCCACGCCGGAGGAGATGGAGCGCGCGCAGGCGCAGTTGGAGCGCGAGTGGCTGGACCGGCTCGGCACGGTCGCGGGCCGCGCCGACGAACTCTGCCGGTACGCCGTCCTGTTCGGCGACCCGCAGCTCGCCCTGACCGCCGTCAAGCGGGTGCTCGAGGTCACGCCGGAGGAGGTGCGGGACATGGCCAGGGCCCGCCTGCGGCCGGACAACCGCGCGGTGCTCGTCTACGAGCCCCTCGCGCACCCCGAGGCCGCCGAGGACACCGACGACACCGCAGACGAGGAGGCGGCGAAGTGACCGAGGCTGAAAACACTGTGATCATGGAATTCCACCCGCAGCCCCAGGCAGGCCCCGCCAAGCCTTGGGCCTTCCCCGCACCCGACCGCGGCACGCTGGACAACGGCCTCACGGTGCTGCGCTGCCACCGCCCCGGCCAGCAGGTCGTCGCCGTCGAGATCCTTCTCGACAGCCCGCTGGACGCGGAGCCGGCCGGCCTGGACGGCGTCGCCACGATCATGGCCCGGGCCTTCTCCGAGGGCACCGACAAGCACTCGGCGGAGGAGTTCGCCGCCGAGCTGGAGCGCTGCGGCGCCACGCTCGACTCGCACGCCGACCACCCCGGCGTACGGCTCTCGCTCGAAGTCCCCGTCTCCCGGCTGCCGAAGGCCCTCGGCCTGCTCGCCGACGCGCTCAGGGCGCCCGCGTTCGCGGACAGCGAGATCGAGCGGCTCGTACGCAACCGGCTCGACGAGATCCCGCACGAGACCGCCAACCCGGCCCGCCGCGCCGCCAAGGAGCTCTCCAAGGAGCTGTTCCCGGCGGACTCGCGCACGTCCCGCCCCCGGCAGGGCACCGAGGAGACGGTCGCGGGCATCGACTCGTCGGCCGTGCGCGCCTTCTACGAGAAGCACGTACGTCCCGCCACGGCCACCGCCGTCGTCGTGGGCGACCTCTCCGGCACCGACCTGGACGCGCTCCTCGCGGACACACTCGGCGCCTGGACCGGCTCGCCCGCCGAGCCCCGCCCCGTGCCGCCGGTGACGGCCGACGACACCGGCCGCGTCGTCATCGTCGACCGCCCCGGCGCGGTCCAGACGCAGCTGCTCATCGGCCGGATCGGCCCGGACCGCCACGACCGCGTCTGGCCCGCCCAGGTGCTCGGCACCTACTGCCTGGGCGGCACCCTCACCTCGCGCCTGGACCGCGTCCTGCGCGAGGAGAAGGGATACACCTACGGCGTAAGGGCGTTCGGCCAGGTACTGCGCTCCGCGCCGGACGGCAGCGGCGCCGCGATGCTCGCCATCAGCGGCTCGGTGGACACCCCGAACACCGGCCCGGCGCTCGACGACCTGTGGAAGGTGCTGCGTACGCTCGCCGCCGAGGGCCTCACGGACGCCGAGCGCGACGCCGCGGTGCACAACCTGGTGGGTGTCGCGCCGCTCAAGTACGAGACGGCGGCGGCCGTTGCGGGCACGCTGGCCGACCAGGTCGAGCAGCATCTCCCGGACGACTTCCAGGCGGAGCTGTACCAGCAGCTCGCCGCGACCGGCACAGTCGAGGCCACGGCCGCGGCGGTCAGCGCCTTCCCGGTGGACCGTCTGGTGACCGTCCTCGTGGGTGACGCGTCCAAGATCGAGGAACCCGTCAGGGCACTCGGAATCGGTGAAGTGACGGTCGTCACGGGCTAGTCCGGACGCGGTACCGCCCGCCCGGCATCCGGGCGGGCGCCGCACAGGCCCGGAGGGACCCCGGTGGCTGCAGAGCCACCGGGGTTCTCGTTTGTCCGAATTGTTGGAGAGCCTGCCTGTCTGCCCTGTGGCATGCACTACAAATCACATGCTGCGTTTGTTGATTGAAAGATGTCCCGTTTAGCGTCGGTCCGGCTGTTCGTCAGGCAGTGCGCCGCGCCCGCGGCACCGGACAGTCATCGCCGAGTCCCCGGACGGTGTGAGCCAGGGGAGCCGGGGACCCATCGCAGTCCCCTGGGGTGAATCGGGGTCCTTGACCGTGTCGAGGGGCCCGTAGGAGACCTTCCTGCTCCGAACCCGTCAGCTAACCCGGTAGGCGAGAAGGAAGGAAAGGACCAGCCACTACATGGCGTTCACCCGCGCCACCGGGAAGCATCGTCGTCCGAGCCGCCTCACCCGCAGGACCGCAAGCGCGGCGGGTATCGCGGCCCTCACCACCACCGGCGTCATGGGCACCCTCGCCGCCCCCGCCATGGCAGCCGACACGACCGCCGAGCAGACCGGCCTGACGCAGGCCGTCACCCTCGGCGAGTCCATCGCCGAGAAGATCGACGCTCAGGCCGCCGCGCAGCAGCAGGCAGCCGAAGAGGCCGCCGCCAAGAAGAAGGCCGCCGAGGAGAAGCGCAAGGCCGAGGCGAAGGCCAAGAAGGAGCGCGAGGCCAAGGAGCGTGCGGCCAAGGAGCGCGCCGCGCGCGAGGCCGAGCGCAGGCGCCTCAACGCCTTCGTGCTGCCGATCACCGGTTCCTATGTCTCCACCGGCTACAAGACCGGCGGCTCTCTGTGGTCGTCCGGCAGCCACACCGGCGTCGACTTCCACGCCGCGTCCGGCACTCCCGTCCACTCCGTCGGCTCCGGCACCGTCGTCACCGCCGGCTGGGGCGGTTCCTACGGGAACCAGATCGTGATCAAGATGAACGACGGCACGTACACCCAGTACGGCCATCTGTCGTCCATCGCCGTCTCCGTCGGCCAGAAGGTCACGCCTGGGCAGCAGATAGCCCTATCCGGCGCGACCGGCAACGTCACCGGGCCGCACCTGCACTTCGAGGCCCGGACCACCGAGGAGTACGGCTCCGACATCAACCCCCTCGCCTATCTGCGCTCGCACGGCGTGAAGATCTGACGCGAGAGCGGTTCCGGTGACGGTCCGGTCCGGGAGCGGATCGGGGCAGACCGGACTCGTTTCTCGGAGGCCCCGCTTCACCGAAGCTCGGCTTCATGGAAGCCCTGGCTCATCGAGCCGGGGCTTTCGTCGTTCCCGAGCGCCGATTTGTCCAAAAAATATCCATGGATTCCGGCCCGCCGTCGGAAATTCCCGCACGTTGCAATAGAGTCAGTCAACAGGCGTCAATCGACCGCGTTTCGCGGGGATTAAGGCGGAGGTCCGGTCATGCAGATTCCCGCGCACTCGGTATGCACGGCAATCCGCGACGACATCGTCGCGGGTGTCTACGAGCGCGGAAGCCGGCTCACCGAGGAACTGCTCGCGCGCCGGTACGGGGTGTCCCGTGTCCCGGTGCGCGAGGCCCTGCGCACGCTGGAGGCCGAGGGCTTCGTCGTGACGCGCAGGCACGCGGGCGCCTGCGTCGCCGAGCCCACCGAACAGGAGGCCGCCGACGTGCTGGAGATCCGCATGCTGCTCGAGCCGCTGGGCGCGGCCCGCGCGGCGCAGCGCCGTACCGAGGCGCACCTGAAGGTGCTGCGGGGCCTGGTCAGGCTGGGGCAGGAACGCGCCAGGCGGGGCCACAGCGAGGATCTGCGGTCGCTGGGCGGCTGGTTTCACGAGACGCTGGCGCAGGCCTCGGGCAGCCCGGGGCTGACGTCGCTGCTCACCCAGCTCCGGCACAAGATCGCCTGGATGTACACCGTCGAGACGCCCGCCCATCCCGTGGAGGCGTGGGCGGAGCACGGCGCGATCGTCGACGCCGTGGCCCGCGGCGACGCGGAGCGGGCCCGGTCGCTCACGACGCTGCACACGGAACGGTCCACTGTCGCCCATCGGCTGCGATTTCCCGACCGCGGGGACCGTGTGAGGGGTTCGCAACATGCCGTAAACACTGTGAGCCCGCGGCATTAACAGACGCGCCGTATACAAAGAGAGATATTCGGTGGGGGTCTCTTTTTGCTGCCCATTTATCGGGGTGCGCGGAATTCCCGGTCGGGCTTCGGAAGGTATGGCGCGCGGCCCGGAGTGTGGCGCCAAAAAACAGCGGAGCCGCGCCGCCTCCGAAAAGGAAGCAGACGCGGCTCCGCCGCAATTCGCCTGTTGTCGTCAGACGGTCTCGGGAAGCTCCTCGAGACCCTCGGAGACCAGCTTCGCCAGCCGGTCGAGGGCGGCATCCGCCCCGTCGGCTTCGGACGCGAGAACGATCTCCTCGCCGCCCTGGGCGCCGAGGCCCAGCACCGCGAGCATCGACGCCGCGTTGACCGGGGTGCCGTCAGCCTTGGCGATCGTCACGGGGACGCCCGCGGCTGTGGCCGCACGGACGAAGATGGAGGCGGGGCGGGCGTGGAGACCCTCGGCCCAGCCGACGTTGACGCGGCGCTCAGCCATGTGATGCTGCCCTTCAGGATTATCTCAGGGTTGTCTAGACCAGTGTTCCATACCGGGGACGTGCCCGGAACGGTCGGGAACGGTCCCGGAACCGTCAGGAACGACCGGAAACGGCCGGGAACGGTTCGTCGTCCCGCACCCAGCTGCTCCAGTTCTCCCGGAACGTACCCGTCTGGTCGAACGGAAAGCCTAAGCCCGTCCTGCTCCGAGTGTCCCCGGTGCCCCGTACGCTGGCCCCATGCACACCCCGTCGCAGCCCCCGTCGGAGCAGCACGCATACCCCGCTCACTGGGAGGCCGACGTGGTGCTGCGCGACGGCGGCACCGCGCGGATCCGGCCGATCACCATCGAGGACGCCGACCGGCTGGTCAGCTTCTACGAGCAGGTCTCCGACGAGTCGAAGTACTACCGCTTCTTCGCCCCCTACCCCCGGCTCTCCGCCAAGGACGTCCACCGCTTCACCCACCACGACTACGTGGACCGGGTGGGCCTCGCGGCCACGGTGGGCGGCGAGTTCATCGCGACGGTGCGCTACGACCGGATCAACGCCCACGGCATGCCGGCCTCCGCGCCCGCCGACGAAGCCGAGGTCGCCTTCCTCGTCCAGGACGCCCACCAGGGCCGCGGCGTCGCCTCCGCGCTCCTCGAACACATCGGCGCCGTGGCCCGCGAGCGCGGCATCCGCCGCTTCGCCGCCGAGGTGCTGCCCGCCAACACCAAGATGATCAAGGTGTTCACGGACGCGGGCTACACCCAGCAGCGCAGCTTCGAGGACGGCGTCGTACGCCTCGAGTTCGACCTCGAGCCGACGGACCGCTCGCTCGCCGTGCAGCGCGCCCGCGAACAGCGTGCCGAGGCCCGCTCCGTCCAGCGGCTGCTCAGGCCCGGTTCGGTCGCCGTCATCGGCGCCGGGCGCGCGCCGGGCGGCGTGGGCCGCAGCGTGCTGAACAACCTCCTCGATGCCGGGTTCACGGGCCGCCTGTACGCCGTGAACAAGGCGTTCCCGCAGGAGCAGACCGAGCTAGACGGCGTGCCCGCCCACCGCTCCGTACGCGACATCGCCGAACCCGTCGACCTCGCCGTCGTCGCCGTACCCGCGGCCCATGTGCCGGACGCCGTCGCCGAATGCGGCGAGCACGGCGTCCAGGGACTCGTCGTGGTCTCCGCCGGATACGCGGAGAGCGGCGCCGAAGGCCGCGAGCGGCAGCGCGAACTCGTCCGCCAAGCACGCTCGTACGGCATGCGCCTCATCGGCCCCAACGCCTTCGGCGTCATCAACACGGCGCCGGACACACTGCTCAACGCCTCACTCGCCCCTGAGGTGCCCCGGCGCGGCCGCATAGGTCTGTTCACGCAGTCCGGCGCGATCGGCATCGCGCTGCTGTCCCGGCTCCACCGGCGCGGCGGCGGGGTCACCGGCGTCACCGGCGCCTCGACCTTCGTGTCCGCCGGCAACCGTTCGGACGTGTCGGGCAACGACATGCTGCAGTACTGGTACGACGACCCGGACACCGACGTCGTACTCATGTACCTCGAATCCATCGGCAACCCGCGCAAGTTCACGAGGCTCGCCCGGCGTACCGCGGCCGCGAAGCCGCTCGTCGTGGTGCAGGGCGCCCGGCATAGCGGGGTCGCGCCGCTCGGGCATGCGGTGCAGGGCACGCGCCTGCCGCACGCCACGGTTTCCGCGCTGCTGCGGCAGGCGGGCGTCATCCGCGTGGACACGATCACGGAGCTGGTCGACGCGGGGCTGCTGCTTGCCGGGCAGCCGCTGCCGACCGGTCCCCGGGTGGCCATCCTCGGCAACTCCGAGTCGCTCGGTCTGCTCACGTACGACGCGTGCCTGTCCGAGGGGCTGCGGCCGTTGCGGCCGCGCGATCTGACGACGGCGGCGACGGCGGAGGACTTCCGGGGTGCGCTGGGCGCTGCGCTGGCTGACGATCACTGTGACGCGGTGGTCGTCACGGCGATCCCCGCGCTGGGGGAGGACGGGGAGGATGATGTCGCACTTGCGGGGGCGCTGCGGGAGGCTGTGGCGGCGGGGCCGGCTAAGCCGGTGCTGGTCGTCCATGTCGAGCTTGGGGGGCTCGCCGCGGCGTTGTCTGCTGCGCGTAGCACCAAGCCGGGCAGGTACGACGGAAGCGGCACCGCCGTCGTGGGTGGTGCCCACCCGTTCCGCCCTGCGGAACGCCTGCCCACCACGGGAGCCGCCGAGACGCCGCCCACTACGGTTCCGCCCGCCGAGCTCCCCCGTATCCCCGCCTACCCCGCCGCCGAGCGGGCCGTGCGGGCGCTTGCCGAGGCCGTCAAGTACGGGCAGTGGCGGCGGGAGGCCGCTGAGCCCGGGAAGGTCCACGAGTACGAGGACATCGACGAGAGCGGCGTGGCAGAGATGATCGACGGGCTGCTGGCCCGCGGCGACGGCGACCCGCGCGGCATGAGCCTCACCGCGGAAGAGGCCCAGGAGCTGCTCGGCCGGTACGGCATCCACGTACGCGTCGCCCTGCCCGCGCCCGGCCCCGACGAAGCCGTGCAGGCGGCCGGGCGGCTCGGCTACCCCGTCGCGCTGAAGACCACGGCCCCGCATCTGCGGCACCGCCCCGATCTCGGCGGCGTACGCCTCGACCTGGCCGACGAGGAGCAACTGCGTCGCGCCTACGCCGAGTTGACCGAGGCCCTGGGCAAGCCGGAGGAGCTGCGTCCGGTCGTGCAGGCCATGGCGCCGCGCGGGGTGGACACCGTCGTCCGTGCGGTCATCGACCCAGCCGCCGGAGCCGTGCTGTCCTTCGGGCTTGCCGGAGCCGCGTCTGAGCTGCTCGGCGACACGGCGCACCGGCTGATCCCGGTGACGGACCGGGACGCGCAGTCCGTGGTCCGGTCGATCCGGACCGCGCCCGTCCTGTTCGGCTGGCGCGGTGCGGCACCCGTCGACACGGCCGCACTCGAAGAGCTGCTCCAGCGGGTCTCCCGGCTCGTCGACGATCACCCGGAGGTCGCCGCCGTCTCGCTGGAGCCCGTGGTCGTCGCCACACACGGGCTCTCGGTCCTCGGCGCGTCGGTGCGGCTCGCACCGCCGCCCGCCCGCAGCGACCTCGGCCCCCGCACCCTGCCCGCTTACTGAGACGCCGCCCGAGACGCCTCCTGACGCACATCGGGCCAGTCCCAGGGCCGTAGGATGGTCCGCATGGCCAAGACCAGTACGACGACCCAGGGGCTGCGAGCGGCGATCGAGCGCAGCGGCTATTACCCGGCCCTCGTGGCCGAGGCGGTGGAGGCCGCTGTCGGCGGCGAGGCCATCGGGTCGTACCTGGTCCACCAGGAGACGACGTTCGACGCGAACGAGGTCCGCCGCCATGTGACGGTCCTGGTCCTCACCGGCACGCGCTTCATCGTCAGCCACACCGACGAGCAGGCCGCGGACAACACGTCTCCGACACCGTACGCAACGACGTCCACCGAGTCCGTCAAGCTCGGCCGGATCTCGTCGGTCGTCCTCAGCCGCGTCGTCGCCAACCCCGAGAAGTACGTGCCGGGCACCCTGCCCCGCGAGGTCGTCCTGACCATCGGCTGGGGCGCCGTCTCCCGCATCGATCTCGAGCCCGCCGCCTGCGGCGACCCGAACTGCGAGGCGGACCACGGGTACACCGGCAACTCGACCGCGGACGACCTCAGCCTACGCGTCAGCGAGGCCGGGGACGGCCCGGACGCCGTCCGCCAGACGCTGGCCTTCGCCCAGGCGCTCTCCGAAGCCACCGTGGCGACCGCCCGCTGATGTCCCACACCCCCGCCGCCCATGACGGAGGGCGCTCGGCGGCCGCCCCTCCCGCTACTGCCTGGGACCACCCGGAGCCGCTGCCCGTCGCCTCCGCGCCCGTCCCCGAGTACGGTTCCGGCTCGCTGGCCGACCTGCTGCCGACGCTGGCCGCGGGCCTCGGCGTACCCGGGACCGCCGCCGCGATACCCGAGCTCACCCCCGCCGACCGGAACTGCGTCTTCCTGATCGACGGCCTGGGCTGGGAGCAGCTGAAGGCCCACCCGGACGAGGCCCCGTTCATGACCTCCCTGCTGGAGAGCTCCCGGGGCGGCACGGGGCGTCCCATCACGGCGGGCTACCCGGCCACCACGGCGACCTCGCTGGCCTCGGTCGGCACCGGCCTGCCGCCCGGCGCCCACGGCCTGCCCGGTTACACGGCGCGCAACCCGGCCACCGGCGAGCTGATGAACCAGCTCCGCTGGAACCCCTGGACCGAACCGCGCGCCTGGCAGCCGTACCCCACCGTCTTCCAGCTCGCGGACGCGGCGGGCGTGCACACCGCCCAGGTCTCGTCCCCGACGTTCGAACAGACCCCGCTGACGAAGATCGCGCTGAGCGGCGGAACGTTCCTCGGCCGCCTCTCCGGCGAGGACCGCATGGACCTCGCCGCCGAGCAACTGGCGGCGGGGGACCGGTCGTTGGTCTACACGTACTACGCCGAGGTGGACGGCAAGGGCCACCGGTTCGGCGTCGACTCCGACCCCTGGCGCGGCCAGCTCATGTACGTCGACCGGCTCGTCCAGCGCCTCGCCGAGCAGCTTCCGCCGCGCACCGCCCTGTACGTCACCGCGGACCACGGCATGATCGACATCCCCTTCGACGAGCAGCACCGCATCGACTTCGACGAGGACTGGGAACTGCGCGCCGGAGTCGCCCTCCTCGGCGGCGAGGGCCGGGCCCGCCACGTCTACGCGGTGCCGGGCGCCGAGGCAGATGTCCTGACCGTCTGGCGCGAGGTGCTCGGCGAGCAGTTCTGGGTGGCCGGCCGGGACGAGGCGATCGAGGCCGGATGGTTCGGCCCGCACATCGACGAGCGCGTGTACGCCCGCATCGGGGATGTGGTCGCCGCAGCCCGTGACGACGTACTGATCATCGCGTCGCAGCGCGAACCGAAGGAGTCGGCCATGGTCGGCAACCACGGTTCGATGACCGCCGTCGAGCAGTTGGTGCCGCTCCTCGAAGTGCGCACCTGAGCGCCTTCCTCCCACCCCCGCCCTCCATCTCACGATCCCCCTGCCGAAAGGTCTGCGAATCCCCATGCCCGAACTGGTCTTCTTCTCGGGCACCATGGATTGCGGAAAGAGCACGCTGGCCCTGCAGATAGGGCACAACCGGTCGGCTCGTGGTCTGGTCGGGGTCGTCTTCACCAAGGGCGACCGGGCGGGCGAGGGCCGACTGTCCTCGCGCCTCGGGCTGGTGACGGAGGCGGTCGAGGTCGCCGACGGAATGGACCTGAGCGCCTACCTGGTGGACCACCTGGAGTCCGGCAAGCGGGTGGACTACGTCATCGTCGACGAGGCACAGTTCCTCACCCGCGATCAGGTGGACCAACTCGCCGATGTGGTTGACGAGTTGGGCATGGACGTCTACGCCTTCGGCATCACGACGGACTTCCGCACTGCCCTGTTCCCCGGCTCCCAGCGCCTGATGGAACTGGCCGACCGTGTCGAGACGCTGCAGGTCGAGGCGTTGTGCTGGTGCGGCGCCCGCGCCACGCACAACGCCCGCACGGTGGACGGAGTCATGGTGGTCGAGGGTGAACAGGTCCTGATCGGCGACGTGGACCGCTCTGCGGGCCAGGCCGGGTACGAGGTCCTGTGCCGCCGGCATCACCGCCGCCGGATGACGGCCGCGATGGCCGAGACGCGCTCCGATGCGCTGTCCGAGTGCATGTGACGGGTGCCCCTGAGGCTGCGGACGGCCAGGCACCGAGCTCTGGGCATGGCGTCCTGCAACTGACGTCCTGCGACTGACGATCTGGGACCGACATCTGGGACTGACGTCCTGGGGCCAATTCGGCCTTAGGCGTCCTGCCCACCTACGACCAAGCCGGCATCTGGGCCCCGGTCCTGCTCGTCGTCCTGCGCGCCGCCCAGGGCTTCGTCGGCGGTGAGTGGGGCGGCGCCGCCCTGATGGCGGTGGAGAACGCTCCCCGCAAGTGGCGCAGCCTCTACAGCAGCGGCGTCCAGGTCGGCGCCTCGGTGGGGCTGCTGCTGGCCAACGCGGCCATCAAGATCGTGTCCGGGCGCCTGCCCGAAGCGGACTTCCGCGACTGGGGCTGGCGCGTCCCGTTCCTCCTCAGCGCCGCCATCGTCATCGTCGGCCTCGTCGTGCGCGTCACCGTCGAGGAGTCCGCCGTCTTCACCGAGCAGGTCGCCGCCCGCCCCGTGGACCAGCGTCAGCGGCTGCCACTGCTCGCCGCGATGAAGGCCCACCCCGCCGGATTCTTCGCCATCATCGGCCTGCGGAGTCGAACTCTTCACCTTCTACGGCGTGACCACCTTCCGTGTGAGCTATGGCACCGCAGAGTTCGGCCTGGACCGCGACAGCATGCTCGAGATCAACCTCGTGGTGGGCGCCGCGGCCATCCTCACCATTCCCGTCTTCGCCTACCTCGCCGACCGCTACAGCCGCGGCACCGTATACGCGTGGGGCGCCGGGCTCGGTGTCCTCGGCTCTCTCCCCTTCTTCGCGGCACTGCAGTCCGGCTCGATGGTCCTGATCCTCGTGGCCTCGATCCTGCTGGTCTGCCGGTGGCCACGCATCCAGGCCGCAGGTCATCCTTCCTCGCGGAGCGGGGACAGGGCATCAGTAGATCTGCTGAATCGACTACGCAAAATCTGCCGGATTGCTTGCCTACGCAAGCGGTTCGCGCTGCGTCTCTTCTCAGCGCGCCGTCGTTACGAGCGTGAACACCGCGCCCTCCGGATCAGCCACCGTCGCCGTCCGACCCCTGTCCCCGTCGTGTGGCGGCTGCAACACATGTCCGCCCAGGTCGGTCAGGCGCTCCGCCGCCTCGTCGACGTCCGCGACCTCGAAGTACGTCATCCAGTGAGCGCCGCGGTCCCGCGGCAGCGCACGCCCCACGCCGTGGATGGACGCCACCGGGCGGCCGTCCAGATGCAGCGTCACATAGTCGAAGTCGGCCGAGACGACCGCCTCTTCCTTGTAACCGAACACGGACTGGTAGAACCTGGCGACGCTCGCGGTGTCCTGCGTCATGAGTTCGTTCCAGGCGGGCGCGCCGGGCACTCCGCTCACCGCCATGCCCAGATGGGCGGCGGCCTGCCAGATGCCGAACACCGCACCCGCCGGGTCCGATGCGATGGCCATGCGGCCCGCGTCCGCCGCGTCCAGTGGGCCGACCCCGACAGTGCCGCCGCAGTGGCGCACGGTCGCAGCCGTCGCGTCCGCGTCGTCCGCGGCCAGATACGGAGTCCAGGCGACGGGCAGGCGCCGGCCCTCGGGCATCCGGCCGACGCCGGCCACCTCCTTGCCGTCGAGCAGGGCGCGGACGTACGGCCCCAGTTGCTGAGGGCCGGGACGGAACTCCCAGCCGAACAGTTCCCCGTAGAACCGCTGGGTCGCCTCCATGTTGTGCACCATCAGACTCACCCAGCAAGGTTCACCGAGTGTGCGCCGTGCGCGACCGGAGTCCTCCTGCCGGTCCTCGGGCCCCCGCGCCTCGGTCATCGTCACGCTCTCCTCGACCCCTTCGGTGGAGCCGGATGCCGGATGACGTCCTCGCCGGTCATCCGCAACCGTCACCTGATAGCCCGTCACCTGCTGCCGTCGGTCGTGCTCGCTGCCGCGCTTCACGTACGTGCCGACGCTCCGCGTACGCGCCCCGCGCCCACCCTGCGGACGCCGCCGCGTCAGGCAGATGCTCGCACTCCCTGCCGCGGCCTGTGCCCCGGCCGCGCCGTGTCGGAGGGGCTTGTGGCGTGAGGATGCCCGTGTTCTCGTTGCTCACCGGTTCCAGGGCCGTGGCCGCGCGATGTCGATCAGCTGTACAGCGCGTGTCCGGACCCGCACTGGGCGTGGTCGGACCCTCCCGGCGGAGCACGTTAGCCGGACCCGGGCGTTACGGCCACCCCGTGCGCAAGGATGGAGCCATGAATGCCATCATCTCCGCCTCCGAGCTGGCGCAAGAGCTGGCGAGTGGTCACCCGCCGGTGCTGCTCGACGTCCGCTGGCAGTTGACCACGGCCAAGAGCGCCGCCCCCTTCGACGGCAGGGCCGTATACGAGGCCGGGCACATCCCCGGGGCGGTCTTCGTCGATC
This sequence comes from Streptomyces sp. NPDC002896, assembly GCF_040295225.1. Lineage (NCBI taxonomy): Bacteria > Bacillati > Actinomycetota > Actinomycetes > Kitasatosporales > Streptomycetaceae > Streptomyces > Streptomyces sp. NPDC002896. The sequence continues at coordinate 129,424 of NZ_JBEOVA010000015.1, forward strand.
TCGACACCGAGCTGGCGGGACCGCCCGGCAAGGGCGGGCGCCATCCGCTGCCCGACGTGGCCGAGTTCGGTGCGGTGATGCGCCGGGCGGGCGTCTCGGCCGACACCCCAGTCGTCGCGTACGACGGCGGGCAGGGCTGGGCTGCGTCGCGCGCGTGGTGGCTGCTGCGCTGGACCGGCCATCCTTCGGTGCGGGTCCTCGACGGCGGACTCGCCGCATGGGAAGGGCCGCTCGAGACCGGGACTACTCAGTCGGAGCCGGGGACGTTCGAGCCCGTGCCCGGCGCGATGGGTTTGCTCGACGCGGAGGGCGCCGCCGCGCTGGCCCGTACGGGCTTGCTCCTGGACGCCCGCGCCGCCGAGCGCTACCGCGGTGACGTCGAGCCGATCGACCCGGTCGGCGGTCATATCCCCGGCGCCGTCTCCGCGCCGACCACGGAGAACGTCGCGGAGGACGGGCGCCTGCTGCCGGCCGAGGAGCTGGCCGCCCGCTTCAAGTCCCGGGGCGCCTCCGGGACTTCCGACGTCGGCGTGTACTGCGGCTCCGGTGTCTCGGCGGCCCATGAGGTACTGGCCCTGGCAGTCGCCGGAATCCCGGCCTCGCTGTATGCGGGCTCCTGGTCGGAGTGGTCGTCGGATGCGTCACGACCGGTGGCGACGGGGCCGGAGACGGGCTGACACAGGCTCTACGCCGAAGCTGTTGCCCAGCTGGGCAGTACGCGGAGGGCCCGTCCCGGCGTGTGCCTGGCGCGTGCGGCGACGGGCATGAGCGCTGGGAGAGCCGCGTTCGCCTGGCGCGTGCCGCGATGGGCATGAGCGCTGGGAGAGCCGCGTTCGCCTGGCGCGTGCCGCGATGGGTATGGGCGCCGGGTGCCGCGCGTTCGCCTGGCGCGCCGCGATGGGCATGAGCGCCGGGGGACCCGCGTAATGCCCGGGGGCCTGCCCCGAGGGGCATGTACGCCGAGGGGACCCGCACCTGCCCGGTACGGGTCCCTCGGCGTGACGACGACGGGAGCGACGTCGGCGTACGCCGACGCTGCGCTGCTCCGGGCCGCCTACTCCTGCTTCTTCCTTCTCGTACCGAACACGATCTCGTCCCAACTCGGGACCGCCGCGCGGCGGCCCGGCCGGACGCCGTCCGCCTCGGCCTGGCGGTCGGTGGCGCCGACGAGACGGTCGCGGTGGCTGGTCACCGAGCGCGGCATGAGCACGTCCGCATAGGCGGAACCGGCCGATCCAGCCGAGGCCGCGGGTGCCGGCGGCTCCTCCGCCTCGGGCTCCTGCGCGGGCTCCTCGGTGGGATGCTCGGGTGCCGTCGAGGGACGTTCCGGCACGACCATGTCGCCACGGAAGCTAGGCACCGCCTCGAGCAGGCTGGTCAGCGAGTCGCGGCCCTGGTCGCCGCTGAGGCTCTCCTGGGGCGGTTCGGGCGCCTGCGACGGCAGGGTCGGCCTCTCCAGGGCGCGGTCCAACGGCCGGTCGCGCGGCAGCCGGGCGATGCGCGGCACGAACGGAAAGCTGGGCTCCGGCGCGGCGAGGTCGTCGGACTCGCCGATCAGCGAGCGCGCCTCGTCGTCGACGGCCTGTACGAGCCGCCGCGGCGGGTCGTACGTCCAGCTCGCCGAGTGCGGTTCGCCCGCGACCCGGTAGACGAGCAGGACCTCCCAGGTGCCGTCGTCGCGGCGCCACGAGTCCCACTGGACGGTGTCCTTCTCGGCGCCGCGGAGCAACAGCCGCTCCTGGACGGCCTCGCCGAGCGGGGGGCCCGCGTTCTCACCGGGGCGCCGCACCGGGGTCTTGCGGGCCCGCTCGGCCATGAAGGCGCGCTCGGCCAGCACGGGACCCTCGAAGCGCCGGACGCGGTCGACGGGGATGCCGGCGAGCTGGGCGACTTCCTCCGCGGTGGCACCGGCACGTATCCGCGCCTGGATGTCGCGGGGGCGGAGATGGCTCTCCACCTCGATCTCGATCTGGCCGAGGCGGGGACGATCGCCGCGGACGGCGGCGCGCAGACGCTCGTCAATCGGAAGCGTGTACTCCGTGCTGTCCGCAGCCTTCAGCACCAGCCGTGTGCCGTCATTGGAGACGGCCACGACACGCAGTTCGGGCATGGGGACCTCCCGGGTGGTGCCTGCCGACGTCACGTGCGTCGCTGCTTCCGCTAGTCGAGTGTGGCCTGCCCGGGTGCAGCCTGCCACAACCTTGCCGAGTTGCCCGGCGTGTCGGGCGCGGGCCCTGGATCGCCGTTATGGCACGGTTATCTATTCGCAACGCTCAGTGACCAAATTGGTCACCCTGTGCAACGAGCCCCCTCCCGGCGGTCCTGGATGGACCCGGGCACCCTGGCGGGAGACCGGACCCAGGGCTCGCAACAGTACTCCATTCGGGCCACTCGGGTGGAGCGGCACGCCAGCCAACTTCTATCAGTGGGCGGTAGTTGGGCGCAGGATGGCGGGTTCGCGGGCGCTGCGCGTGGCGCACTTCACAAAGTCCCCGGAAATGGGCCTAATTGCTCAGTCGCCCAGGACCCGCCTCAGATAGTCGTTTCCGAAGCGCCGTTCGGGGTCCAGGCGGTCGCGCAGCGCTGTGAACTCCCCGAACCGCGGGTATGCCGCGGCGAAGTACTCGGCGTCACGGGTGTGGAGTTTGCCCCAGTGCGGCCGTCCGTCGTGCGCCGTGAAGATCCGCTCTGCGGCCGTGAAGTACGCCTGATAAGGCGTGCCTCTGTACATGTGTACGGCGATATAGGCGCTTTCGCGGCCCGACGCCGTGGAGAGCGCGATGTCGTCCGCGGGCGCCGTGCGTACCTCGACGGGAAAACTGATCCGCAGATCCGAGCGGTCGACCATGGCCTTCAGTTCACGGAGCGTCTCGACGAGGGCCTCGCGCGGGACGGCGTATTCCATCTCGACGAAGCGCACGCGGCGGGGACTTGTGAAGACCTTGTAGGGAATGTCCGTGTACGTCCGGGCGGACAGGGCGCGGCTGGAGATCTTCGCTACCGATGGGATGGTCGCGGGGGCGGCCCGCCCCAGCCAATTCACCGCCTGAAAGAGGCCGTTGGAGAGGAACTCGTCCTCGAACCAGCCGTTGAGCCGGCCGACCGGGGCGACCGGGCCGGCGCTGCGGTTGTTCCGCTTGGTGTTGCAGTTGCCGGTGTGCGGGAACCAGTAGAACTCGAAGTGCTCGTTCTCCGCGTGGAGTTCGTCGAAGCGGGACGTGACCTCGTCGAAGGCCATCGGCTCCTCGCGCGCGGTGAGCAGGAAGAGCGGCTCCACGGCGAAGGTGATCGCGCTGACGACGCCGAGCGCGCCCAGGCCTATTCGGGCCGCCGCGAACACGTCCGGATTCTCCGTCTCGGAGCAGCTCAGGACCGAGCCGTCGGCCGTCACCAGTTCGAGGGCGCGTATCTGTGCGGCGATCGAGGCCGACTCGCGGCCCGTGCCGTGGGTTCCCGTGCTGGTCGCGCCCGAGACGGTCTGCTCCATGATGTCGCCCATGTTCGTGAGCGACAGGCCCTCCCGGGCCAGGGCCGCGTTCAGCCGCTTCAGCGGAGTGCCCGCCTCCACGGTGACGGTGCCGGCCTCGCGGTCGATCCTGCGTATGCCGGTGAGCAGTTCGGGACGGATCAGCACGCCGTCGGTCGCGGCGGTCGCGGTGAAGGAGTGGCCGCTGCCGACCGCCTTCACCTTCAGGCCGTCCTCGGCGGCCTTGCGTATGGCGTCGGAGAGCTCCTCCACCGAGGCGGGAGTGGCCTCCCGTACCGGACGGGCGTTGACATTCCCCGCCCAGTTACGCCACGTGCCGCTCTTCCCGTTCGCCATGCCGCTGGGCCCCTCCCCGCACAGGCACCGGCTGACTGAGCCGGCGGTACCCCAGGAAACCGACCGCGGCCGCGACGGCTCCGGACACCGCCGGAACCCCGTACCCGGCGTCCGCACCGGCGGCGTCGATCACCCAGCCGGCCACGGAGGAGCCGAGCGCGACGCCGACCGCAAGCCCTGTGCTCACCCAGGTCATGCCCTCGGTCAGTTGTGCGCGTGGTACGTGCTGCTCGACGAGGGCCATCGTCGTGATCATCGTGGGTGCGATGGACAGGCCCGCGACAAACAGCGCCGCGGCCAGAAACGGCAAGTTCCCGACCAGTAGGAGGGGGATCATACTCACCGCCATCGCACATACGCCCAGCAGCCACCTCCTGGCCGGACGGCCGGCGAAGTGCAGCAGCCCGAAGACGGCTCCCGCGAGGCACGAGCCCGCCGCGTACACCGCGAGTACCAGGCTCGCCGCGGCCTTGTGGCCCTGTTCCTCCGCGAAGGCGACGGTCACCACGTCGACCGAGCCGAAGATCGCGCCGGTCGCGACGAACGTGGCGACAAGGACCTGGAGGCCCTTGGAGCGGAGGGCGGAGCCGCGGGTGTGGTGCTCGCGGGGATGCGGTGCGGGTTCGGTGGCGCGCTGGGCCGTCAGCCAGAAGACGCCGGCGGCGAGGAACGCGGCGGCAAGGAGGGGCCCCGCCTCCGGGAACCACACCGTGGACAGCCCGATCGAGATGATCGGCCCGAAGATGAAGCAGATCTCGTCCACCACCGACTCGAACGAGTACGCGGTGTGGAGCTGCGGAGTGCCCGCGTAGAGGGCCGCCCAGCGCGCCCGGATCATCGATCCGACGCTCGGTACGCACCCGATGCCGGCCGCGAAGGCGAACAGCAGCCAGTCCGGGAGTTCGAAGTGGGCGGAGAGCAGCAGTCCGGCCGATGCGGCCAGCGCCACCAGCGTCGCGGGCCGCAGCACCCGGCGCTGCCCGTGCCGGTCGACGAGCCGGGATATCTGCGGGCCGATCACGGCGGCCGACAGCGCGATGGTCGCCGACAGCGCGCCCGCGAGGCCGTACCGCCCGGTGAGCTGCGAGATCATCGTCACGACGCCGATGCCCATCATCGACAGCGGCATCCGTCCGAGGAGGCCTGCGGCCGAGAACCCCTTGGTGCCGGGGGCGGCGAAGAGAGCGCGGTAGGGGCTGGGCAACGAGGACTCCGGCGGGCATCGGTAAGGCGCATAACTGGCTGATACAGATTACGCGTGCGATGACGGTGCAGTAGCGGGGCTGTGTGCCGCTGTGCCCGCCGTTCACAAGCCCGTTTTCCGGCTGTCAGTGGCGGGTGGCAGGATCGGAGGCATGTCACGAGTGCTGGATCCCGCCCCTTATGACGCCCTGCTGCTGCTGTCGTTCGGCGGCCCCGAGGGCCCCGACGACGTCGTCCCGTTCCTGGAGAACGTGACGCGCGGCCGCGGCATCCCCAAGGAGCGCCTGAAGGAGGTCGGGCAGCACTACTTCCTGTTCGGCGGGGTCAGCCCGATCAACGACCAGAACCGCGCCCTGCTCGACGCCCTGCGCAAGGACTTCGCCGACCACGGCCTGGACCTACCGGTGTACTGGGGCAACCGCAACTGGGCGCCGTATCTGACCGACACCCTGCGCGAGATGGTCGCCGACGGCCGCCGCCGCATCCTCGTCCTGGCGACCAGCGCCTATGCGTCGTACTCGGGCTGCCGCCAGTACCGCGAGAACCTCGCCGACGCCCTCGCCACCCTGGAGGCGGAGGGCCTGGAGCTGCCGAAGATCGACAAGCTGCGGCACTACTTCAACCACCCCGGGTTCGTGCAGCCCATGGTCGAGGGCGTCCTGAGGTCCCTCGCAGAGCTGCCCGAGGACGTGCGCGACGGGGCGCACATCGCCTTCACGACGCACTCCATCCCGAACTCGGCCGCGGACGCCTCCGGGCCCGTCGAGGACCATGGCGACGGCGGTGCGTACGTCAGGCAGCACCTGGACGTCGCCCGGCTGATCGCGGACGCGGTGCGCGAGGAGACCGGCATCGACCACCCCTGGCAGCTCGTCTACCAGTCGCGTTCCGGCGCCCCGCACATCCCCTGGCTGGAACCGGACATCTGCGACCACCTGGAGGAGCTGCACGGGGCGGGGACCCCGGCCGTCGTGATGGCCCCCATCGGGTTCGTCTCCGACCACATGGAGGTCATGTACGACCTTGACACCGAGGCCAAGGCCAAGGCCGAGGAGCTGGGCCTGCCGGTCCGCCGCTCCGCCACCGTCGGAGCGGACCCGCGGTTCGCGGCCGCGGTGCGTGAGCTCGTCCTGGAACGCGCCGCCGTCGAGAGCGGGCGCTCCGTGGAGCGCTGCGCCCTCGGTGCGCTGGGCCCGAGCCACGACCTGTGCCCGGTGGGCTGCTGCCCGGCCCGCGCGCCGAAGCCCGCGGCCGCGGGCGCCGACAGCCCGTACGCGTGACAGACCGGCTGGTGCAAGCCCAGTGATGACGACCCAGACCGTGGATACGCCCGCGCATACGCCGGTGACGACCCAGCTCAAGGAGATCCGTTGACCGACCAGCTGAAGGCCGAACTGCTGGAGCTCGCGCTGGAGGCCGCCCTACGGGCCGGCGAGCTCCTGCGTGACGGACGCCCCGCGGACCTCGGTGTCGCCGCCACCAAGTCCAGTGCCGTCGACGTGGTCACCGAGATGGACATCGCGTCCGAGAAGCTGATCGCGGGCCTGCTGACCGACCGCCGTCCTGACGACGGCGTGCTCGGTGAGGAGGGCGCCAGCATCGAGGGCACCAGCGGTGTTCAGTGGGTCATCGACCCCCTCGACGGAACCGTCAACTATCTCTACGGGCTGCCGAGTTGGGCGGTGTCGATCGCCGCGTGCAAGGACGGCGAGACGCTCGTCGGCGTCGTGCACGCCCCTATGCGCGGCGAGACCTGCCGGGCGGTGCTGGGCGAGGGCGCGTACCTCAACGACAGTCCCGTGCACGTGCGGCCCGCCCCCGCCCTCGAGCTCGCCCTGGTCGGCACGGGCTTCGGCTACCGCGTCGAGCGCCGCACCCAGCAGGCCGAGGTGGTCCGGCAGCTCATCCCGCAGGTGCGGGACATACGCCGGGGCGGCTCGGCGGCGATCGACCTGTGCGACGTCGCGGCGGGCCGGCTCGACGCGTACTACGAGCGCGGGCTCAACCCCTGGGACTACGCGGCCGGCGAGCTGATCGCCCGCGAGGCCGGCGCCCTCACCGGCGGCCGCCCCGGCGACGCTCCCTCGACCGACCTCACGATCGCGGCCCCACCCGGCCTTTTCGAGCTGCTCCAGGGCCGCCTGGACGAACTGGGCGCCTGGCACGACTGAGCCGGGCTCAGCGCCGCGGGGCGCTGGTTCGCAGGTTTGCCGCCTGCGTGGCGGGGGCTCAGGCGTGTGCGGCTGCGGGTCCGCTCCGGTTCGCCACCTGTCGGTGGGTGGGTCGGGGACGCGGCGGGATGTACGTCCTCGGTCTGGCGCCGAACCGTACGTCGTCGGTCGAGCCCCGGGATGTGCGCCAGCCGCTGCGGGCGCACATCCCGCAGGGGGAGGGTGGGCACAACCCACGACGGCGGTCGCTCCCCGTACGCGAGAGGGCCCCGGCAGCAACTGCCGGGGCCCTCTCCTGCGAGCGGTTCAGGCGCGTGAGGCGCCGACCTCCACGCCGTGCTCGGCGGCCAGGCGGCGCAGGTCGTCCAGCTCGCCCTGCTCGACCTCCGCAAGGAAGTCGTCGCCCGTCTCGCGAGCCCGGGTCAGATCGGACTCGGTCGCCCTTATGCGCTGCAGAAGTCCCGTGGTGAAAGCGTCCATGCTGCGCCCCTCGTCCTGGGTCGTGGGTCGGTGGCACGGGGGTGTGCCCTTGGAAGGGGCGATCACGTCTCTTTGTCGCTCTGCGGAAAGCGATCGGTGGCACGCCACATGCAAAGAGTGATCGCGGGTGTGAGGTCGTCCTACCCCCCGCGGACTTCCGGGGAAACCTCCGTCACGCGAAAAAATTCGCGCATTCCTGTGAGCACACCCGTCTTACAGCCGGTTTACGGCCTAAAGAGGCAGGATGGAGGCCTCATCCCACGACGGACCGTGCCCGCGTGCGCCCTTGGGCCTTGCGGGTGACACAGGAAGGACAAGCGACGTGCGCGTACTCGTCGTCGAGGACGAGCAACTGCTCGCCGATGCGGTGGCCACCGGACTGCGCCGGGAGGCCATGGCCGTCGACGTCGTGTACGACGGTGCGGCCGCCCTGGAGCGCATCGGAGTCAACGACTATGACGTGGTCGTCCTCGACCGCGACCTGCCGCTCGTCCACGGCGACGACGTGTGCCGCAAGATCGTCGAGCTCGGCATCCCGACCCGCGTCCTGATGCTCACGGCCTCCGGCGACGTCAGCGACCGCGTAGAGGGCCTGGAGATCGGCGCGGACGACTATCTGCCCAAGCCGTTCGCGTTCAGTGAGCTCACCGCGCGTGTGCGTGCCCTCGGACGTCGTACGAGCGTCCCGCTGCCGCCCGTCCTGGAGCGCGCCGGCATCAAGCTCGACCCCAACCGCCGCGAGGTCTTCCGCGACGGCAAGGAGGTCCAGCTGGCGCCCAAGGAGTTCGCGGTGCTGGAGGTGCTGATGCGCAGCGAGGGCGCGGTCGTCTCCGCCGAACAGCTGCTGGAGAAGGCGTGGGACGAGAACACCGACCCCTTCACCAACGTCGTGCGGGTCACCGTGATGACGCTGCGCCGAAAGCTCGGCGAGCCCGCCGTCATCGTCACCGTCCCCGGCTCCGGTTACCGGATCTGATGCCTTCCATGGCCACTACGCCTGCGCCGCCCGCGGCGCCACCGAAGCCCACCTGGGACCCCCGACGTCCCGAAACCCCCTTCCCGTGGCTGCGCCCGACCATCCGTATACGGCTCACGCTGCTCTACGGCGGGATGTTCCTGATCGCCGGCATCCTGCTGCTGTCGATCATCTATCTGCTCGCGGCCCAGGCGCTGAACGTCGGCAACGAACCTACGTTCAAGATCATTTCCGGTGACAACATCAAGGTCTCGAGCCAGTTGTGTCCTGAGGTGGCCGGCGTCAAGCTGACGCTGGACGATTTCAACTCCGCGATCGGCGAGTGCATCGACCACCAGCGCCAGGTCGCCCTGGACAACCTCCTCAGCCGCTCGCTGCTCGCGCTGCTCGGTCTCGCCGTGATCGCCTTCGCCTTCGGGTACGCGATGGCGGGCCGCGTGCTCTCGCCGCTCGGCCGGATCACCCGTACCGCCCGTCAGGTGGCAGGCTCCGACCTGTCCCGTCGGATCGAGCTGGACGGTCCGGACGACGAGCTGAAGGAGCTCGCTGACACCTTCGACGACATGCTGGAGCGCCTGGAGCGGGCCTTCAGCGCGCAGCAGCGCTTCGTCGGCAACGCGTCGCACGAGCTGCGCACGCCGCTGGCGATCAACCGCACCCTGCTCGAGGTGCAGCTCTCCGATCCGAGCGCGCCGCCGGAGCTGCAGCAGCTCGGCAAGACGCTGCTGGCGACGAACGAGCGCAGCGAGCAGCTCGTGGAGGGCCTGCTACTGCTGGCCCGCAGCGACAACCAGATCGTGGAGCGCAAGCCGGTCGACCTCGCCGAGGTCGCGTCGCGCGCCATAGAGCAGGTGCGGGAGGAGGCCGCCGCGGGAGGGGTCGAGATCCGCGGAGAACGCGCACCGGCCGTCGTCCAGGGCAACGGCGTCCTGCTGGAGCGGATCGCGCTCAACCTCGTCCAGAACGCCGTGCGCTACAACGTCCCCGAGGACGGCTGGGTCGAGGTCACGACGGAGGCGCAGCACGGCCAGGCGGTCCTCGTGGTCTCCAACACGGGCCCGGTCGTGCCCGCGTACGAGATCGACAACCTCTTCGAGCCGTTCCGGCGGCTGCGTACGGAGCGGACGGGCAGCGACAAGGGTGTGGGGCTCGGCCTGTCGATCGCGCGGTCGGTGGCGCGCGCCCACGGCGGCCGCATCATCGCGGAGCCCCGCGAGGGAGGTGGGCTCGTGATGAGGGTCACGCTCCCCGCCTGAGAGGTTCCGAAGGGCCCGCGAGTGCCGCCGCGACACGCGGAATGAACGCGCCGTGGCGACACGCCGGGGCCTGTTCGCTTTGCGCGGAATTTTCGGGACCTGAATCCATGCGGATCGTGTGTGATCGATCACAGGAGCAGATTTCCGGCCATATACTCTCCGTGATCAAGAATTCGGTCGGAAAGCCGCTTACGTGCGGGTTTTCGGAGGTCCTGATCACGGGAAGTACACGGGGTGGTGCCCGTGAAGTGCGACATTCGGACCGTGTACGGTCACCATCGCCATCCAAGCCGATCACTCGTGCGGAGTCCGGTTGGGTGTCGATTGAGTAACAGACCTTGATGTGAGGCAAAATCTCCGCCTCGGGTCGGGCACAAGTCCGGCCTCTCACGCGTTAGTGCGCTGGAGACACCACAGACACCCAGAGGGGGAGAGCGAAATGGCAACGGATTACGACACCCCACGCAAGACCGACGACGACGTCGACTCCGACAGCCTTGAAGAGCTGAAGGCCCGGAGGAACGACAAGTCGACATCGGCGGTCGACGTAGACGAGTTCGAGGCCGCTGAAGGCCTCGAGCTGCCCGGAGCGGACCTCTCGAACGAGGAGTTGGCCGTCCGGGTCCTGCCGAAGCAGCAGGACGAGTTCACCTGCATGAGCTGCTTCCTGGTCCACCACCGCAGCCAGCTGGCGCGCGAGAAGAACGGCCAGCCGATCTGCCGCGACTGCGACTGAGCAGGCTCGGCCGTGACAGGCTCGACCCCGCCCTGGAAGCGCCGCTTCCGCCCTGCGGAAGCGGATGGTGGCCCGTCTGACGGCGTGCGTGACGACGAGCGAGGCCGCGAGGCCTCGGCCTCGCTCGAAGCGCGCCACGCCGACGGCTCGACGGGCGCCCTGGAGAGGGCCGACGACGTCTCGGCGGCGGAAGTTGAGGCGTCCCTGGCCAGGCGCCGCGCGACCGCCGTCACGGGCGGCGTCAAGCTGGGCATACGGAAGGGCGGTGCCCTGGCCAAGGCCGGCCTGGGCCATCTCGCGGACCGGATCATCGACATCGCCCCGCGCGTGCCGGTGCGCGACCTTGCGACTCTCCGGAAGCAGTTCCCCGGTCTGACCCCCGAGGAGCTCGCGGACAAGCTGGTCGCCGGAGCGTCCAAGGCGTCCTCCACCGTGGGTGCGGGAGTCGGTGCGGCGGCGATGCTGCCCGTACCACCCGCGATGCCCACGGAGCTGGCAGCCGAGATCACCGGCGTCGCGGCGATCGAACTGAAGCTGATCGCCGAGCTGTACGAGGTGTACGGCGTGCGCCCGCCCGGCAACCTCAGGGAGCGCAGCGCCGCGTATCTGACGTCGTGGACGGAGGAGCGCGACGTCGACGTGAAGAAGCCGGCGACGCTCAGTGCCGCCTTCGGCGGCCCCATGAAACTCCAGCTGCGCCAGCAGATCATGAAGCGGATGGTCAGAAACCTTCCGAGCCTGATGCCGTTCATGGTCGGCGCGGCCGTCGGGGCGCTCATGAACCGCCGTGGCACCAGAAGGCTGGCCGACCACATCCGCAGCGACCTCCGTAAGCGTCAGGTGCCCTGGGAGGAGCTCTCGCAGCTGCCGCCGCTGGAGAAGCCGGCCGATGCCATCAAGTTGGGTGAGCTTCCGGAGCAGCTCGACCATTGAGGACCCTGCGGGCCCGCGCGCGGGCGAGGGCCGCGCAGTCCCCTGGCCACCGCACCGGCACCCGCTGACGCGGTGCCGCGCCCTGGTGCCCGTCCCTCCCCTCCCGGCGACGCCGGGATTCGCGCACAGAGCCGCCGACATGCTCCTACGCAGACGCGCGCGGAGCTGCTACTGCCACCTCGTTACGACGCGCCGTCCATGTGCGGAGCCGCCACCTTTCGACGACGCGAGATCCGCGCGCAGAGCGCCCGCACGCGACGTGGGGGCGCGGGCCCGGCCGGACGCGCCGCGAGGCTGCCTCGCAGCACGGTGTGGGGCGCGCGGAGCCGCCCAGGCGCTTCGGGTCGCATGCGCAGAGCCGCCACTCTTCGACGACGCGGATCCGAGGGCAGGGTTGCGACGCGGGGCGCGTGGAGGCGTCGAAGCGATTCGGGCTGAACGCGCGGACGCCAGCGTGCAGAGGTGCTGTCTCGCAGTGGCGCGGGGCTCGCGGGCCGCGCCGCTGCGTTACGACGAGGTCGGGGGCGCGGGCGGCGCTGCTTCCGGCCATAGACCGCGGCTCACGCGTGGAGTCGTCGCCTTGCGATGACGCGGTTGGGGGCGCGTGGAGCGGCCGAAGCGATTCGGGTCGAACGCGTGGAGTCGTCGCCTTGCGGCCACGCGGGTCGTGCCGCACGTGTCCGCTGCCGCGCAGTAACGAAGGGGTCGCCGACAGTGCTGCCACCCGGCTGCGGGGCCGGCTTACGAGGCTCGTACCGCCGCCAGGGCCGATGCCAGGCGCTTCGGGTGGCGGGTCGACAGGTACAGGTACGGCGTCGGGTCCTCGGGGTCGGTGACCTCGACGCGGAGGGCGGTCGGGATGTAGCTGCGCAGGAGCATGAAGGCGCGGACGTCGGCCTTGTGGGTCCGCCAGGCCCGGGCCTCGGACTCGTCCAGGATCTCCGTCCCGCCCAGGGCCGACACGGGGATCTTCGCGTCCCCGGCGACCAGCAGGCCCCCGACCACCCGGATGCGGACGGAGCCGTACGAGCTCACCACCACCGCGGCGACCGCCGTCCCGCCGACGAGCCCGCCCAGCAGCGGCAGCGTGCCGAACGGGAGCAGGATGAGCGCCATCGCGATCCCGACCAGGACGGAGACGACCCACCAGGAACGGGGTGCGGTCAGGCGTTCTTCGTAAGGCGATGCGGCAGATGCGGAATGCTCCATGCGGTCAAGCTTGGCACGGTGACGGAGGCGGACCGAGGCCAGGGCGGGGCGGTCGGGGCGGGATACTCCGGGTAAGGTCTGCGCCTGTGAGTGGTAGTGGTACATCTGCAGGCCTGACGCCCCCGGCCGACGCCGTGGCGCCCGTGCGGCACCCCGACGCGCCGGCTCCCGGAGAGCTGCTCGGGGCGCACTACGGACAGTGTTTCGGCTGTGGCGGCGAGCAGCCGCACGGACTGCAGCTGGAGGCCCGCGCGGGCGACGGCGTGAGCGTCACCGCCGAGTTCACCGTACGGACCGCCCACCAGGGCGCTCCGGGCCTCGCACACGGCGGTGTGCTGGCCACCGCGCTGGACGAGACGCTGGGCTCGCTGAACTGGCTGCTGCGCGTCATCTCCGTGACGGGCAGGCTGGAGACCGACTTCCTGCTCCCCGTGCCCGTCGACACGGTGCTGTATCTGGAGGCCGAGGTCACCGCCCTGGCCGGCCGGAAGATCTACTCCACGGCCATCGGCCGGATCGGCGGCCCCGACGGGCCGGTCGCGGTCCGCGCCGATGCCGTCTTCATCGAGGTCAAGGTCGACCACTTCATCGAGAACGGCCGCCCCGAGGAGATCCAGGCCGCCATGAACGACCCGGACCAGGTCCGCCGCGTCCGCGCCTTCGAGGTGAACCCGTGACCCCTCCCGCCCGCGAGCCGCTCGTCGTACAGATCCGGCGTATCGACCCGGACGTTCCGCTTCCCGAGTACGCACACCCGGGTGACGCCGGGGCCGATCTGCGGACCACCGAGCCGTGCGAACTCGCCCCCGGCGAGCGGGCCGTCCTGCCCACCGGAGTGGCGGTGGCGCTCCCCGAGGGGTACGCCGCCTTCGTGCACCCGCGGTCCGGTCTTGCCGCCCGCCTCGGTGTGGCGCTGGTGAATGCCCCAGGGACGGTGGATGCCGGGTACCGTGGGGAGATCAAGGTGATCGTGGTAAACCTCGACCCGCGCGAGTCCGTGCGGTTCGAGCGCTTCGACCGGGTTGCCCAACTGGTCGTCCAGCAGGTCGAGAAGGTGCGCTTCCACGAGGTGGCGGATCTTCCCGATTCGGCGCGGGCCGAAGGGGGCTTCGGGTCCACCGGCGGTCACGCCGGCGTGGGCGGCGCTGATGGGCACGTGGGCGGGAATCGATACGCTTCGGTCGTATCCGACCGGGAAGGACAGTGACGTGTTCGGACGTCGCAAGAAGAGGGGTTCCGCCGAGGACGCGGCGGACGCGGCGAGCGAGGCCGAGCAGGTCGTCGACGTCGACGCGGCGGACGAGGCGGAGGCGGAGCGCGTTCGGCTCGAGCCCGAGCCGCGCCCCGATGGCCCCTGGGACAGCTCCGAGGTTCGGGATCCGGCCGAGGGCCGCGTGGACCTCGGCGGCCTCTTCATCCCGGGCGTCGAGGGCATGGAGCTGCGTGTGGAGGTCGCGGGCGACGCGATCGTCGCCGCGACCGTGGTGCTGCAGGACAGCGCCATCCAGCTGCAGGCTTTCGCAGCCCCCAAGCGCGAGGGCATCTGGCGCGAGGTCCGTGAGGAGATCGCTTCCGGCATCACCAAGCAGGGCGGCGTGATCGACGAGATCGAGGGTCCCCTCGGCTGGGAGCTGCGTGCTCAGGTGCCGGTGCAGCTGCCGGACGGCACGGGCGGTTTCCAGGTGGTCCGGTTCGTCGGTGTGGACGGGCCCCGCTGGTTCCTGCGCGGAGTGATCTCCGGGCAGGGCGCGGTGCAGCCGCAGAGGGCCGGTCTGCTGGAGCAGATCTTCCGGGACACCGTGGTCGTCCGCGGGGAGGGCCCCATGGCGCCCCGCGACCCGATCGTCCTGAAGCTGCCGGACGACGCACAGATGGTGCCCGAAGGAGTTCAGCAGGAGGAGCAGAGCGGCTCCCGCTTCTCCGGCGGCATGGGCCAGCTCTCGCGCGGGCCCGAGATCACCGAGGTGCGGTGACGCTTCGCACCGGCGTTTAAAAGCGCTCGGCCGATGGGCCGCGCCCCTGCACCGGGGTGCGGCCCATCGACGTTCCGACGCGAGAACGCATCCGCTGTCGCGGGCTTACGGCTGCCCGGGCCGCAGTGGGCTGGTGTGCGCGCCGTCTCGTACGGGGTCGAGGAGCTTGGGGCTGCTGACGGCTGGTTGGTTTCCCCCTTTGGCGTGCGCGACCACGTCCTGGGCAGTTTCGGCCCGCCGCTTCCCGGTCGGACCGGCACTCGCGATGGCCCCGTCCGGGCCCACATTGCTGGCGGGCGCGAGGCGTGATGCCCGCGGTCCCGCATCAGAGTTGCGTCAAAGACCGCCCCTGACCGGCTGTTCCGGCCCGTAGACCGCGATTCCCGGCGGTACCGTCGGGTCGAGGCTGACTGGCACGTTCCCGGGCGCTGACCGGGCGGTACTCGGCCGTCACGGGAAGACAATGGGGCCATGGGACGCGGCAAGCTTCGGATATACCTCGGTGCGGCGCCTGGCGTGGGCAAGACGTACGCCATGCTGTCCGAGGCGCACCGTCGCGTGGAACGGGGCACCGACTGCGTGGTCGCCTTCGTGGAGCACTACGGCCGGCCGCGCACCGAGGTGATGCTGCACGGCCTGGAGCAGATCCCGCGCAAGGAGCTCGCGTACCGCGACACGACCTTCACCGAGATGGACGTGGACGCCGTCCTGGAGCGCGCCCCGGCCGTCGCCCTGGTGGACGAGCTGGCCCACACGAACGTGCCCGGCTCGCGCAACGACAAGCGCTGGCAGGACGTGGAGGAGCTGCTCGCCGCGGGCATCGACGTCGTCTCCACCGTCAACATCCAGCACCTCGAGTCACTGGGTGACGTCGTCGAGTCGATAACCGGCGTACGGCAGCGCGAGACCGTGCCGGACGAGGTGGTGCGGAGGGCGGACCAGATAGAGCTGGTCGACATGTCGCCGCAGGCGCTGCGACGGCGTATGGCGCACGGCAACATCTACAAGCCGGACAAGGTCGACGCGGCCCTCTCGAACTACTTCCGCCCCGGCAACCTCACCGCCCTGCGCGAGCTGGCGCTGCTGTGGGTGGCGGACCGCGTCGACGAGTACCTGCAGGAGTACCGCAGCGAGCACCACGTCTCGAAGATATGGGGCTCCCGCGAGCGGATCGTGGTCGGTCTGACGGGGGGTCCGGAGGGCCGTACGCTCATCCGGCGCGCCGCCCGCCTGGCCGAGAAGGGCGCGGGCGGCGAGGTGCTCGCTGTCTACATCGCCCGCAGCGATGGGCTGACGTCCGCCTCGCCCAAGGAGCTGGCGGCCCAGCGCACCCTCGTCGAGGACCTCGGTGGCACGTTCCACCACGTCATCGGCGACGACATCCCGGCGGCGCTGCTGGAGTTCGCCCGCGGCGTCAACGCCACCCAGATCGTCCTCGGCTCCTCGCGCCGCAAGGCGTGGCAGTACGTCTTCGGGCCCGGTGTCGGCGCTCTCGTCGCCCGTGAGTCGGGTCCCGACCTTGACGTGCACATCGTCACGCACGACGAGGTCGCCAAGGGGCGCGGGCTGCCGGTGGCGCGAGGGGCGCGCCTGGGCCGGTCCCGGATCATCTGGGGCTGGCTGGTGGGCGTGGCCGGACCCGTACTGCTGACGCTGCTGCTCACCCATGTCGACGCGGAGCTCGGGCTCGCCAACGACATGCTGCTGTTCCTGGCGCTCACGGTGGCCGCCGCGCTGCTCGGCGGGCTGTTCCCCGCGCTGGCTTCGGCAGCGGTCGGCTCCTTCCTGCTGAACTGGTTCTTCACGCCGCCGCTGCACCGCCTCACGATCGCCGACCCGAGGAACATCGTCGCCATCGGCGTCTTCTTCGCAGTGGCCGTCGCGGTCGCCTCCGTCGTGGATCTGGCGGCCCGCCGTACCCATCAGGCGGCGCGGCTGCGGGCGGAGTCGGAGATCCTTTCGTTCCTGGCGGGCAGTGTGCTGCGCGGGGAGACGACGCTGGACGCGCTCCTCGAGCGGGTGCGCGAGACGTTCGGCATGGAGTCGGTGGCGCTGCTGGAGCGGGAGAGCGACGTCGCGCCGTGGACCTGCGCCGGCGGTGTGGGCCCGCGGTCGCTGGTCGAGCGGCCGGAGGAGGCGGACGTGGACGTGCCGGTCGGCGACCACATGGCGCTGGCGCTGTCCGGGCGCGTCCTGCCGGCCGAGGACCGCCGGGTACTGGCTGCGTTCGCCGCACAGGCCGCGGTGATGCTGGACAGGCAGCGACTCGAGTCCGAGGCCGAGCAGGCCCGGGCGCTCGCCGAGGGCAACCGCATCCGCACCGCGCTGCTGGCCGCCGTCAGCCACGACCTGCGCACCCCGCTCGCCGCCATCAAGGCCGCCGTCACCTCGCTCCGCTCCGACGACGTGGCATGGTCCGACGAGGACCAGGCGGAGCTGCTCGAGGGCATCGAGGAGGGTGCCGACCGGCTCGACCACCTGGTGGGCAATCTGCTGGACATGTCCCGGCTGCAGACCGGCACGGTCACCCCGCTGATCCGGGAGATCGACCTCGACGAGGTGGTGCCGATGGCGCTGGGCGGCGTGCCCGAGGACAGTGTGGACCTGGACATTCCGGAGACCCTGCCGATGGTGGCCGTCGACCCGGGTCTCCTGGAGCGCTCGGTCGCCAACATCGTCGAGAACGCCGTGAAGTACAGCTCGGGCCGGCAGCGGGTCCTGGTGGCGGCCAGTGCGCTCGGCGACCGCGTCGAGCTGCGCGTGGTGGACCGCGGCCCCGGCGTGCCCGACGAGGCGAAGGAACGCATCTTCGAGCCCTTCCAGCGCTACGGCGACGCACCGCGCGGCACCGGCGTCGGCCTCGGCCTGGCCGTCGCCCGCGGCTTCGCCGAGTCGATGGGCGGCACGCTCGAGGCCGAGGACACGCCCGGCGGCGGCCTCACCATGGTGCTCACCCTCCAGGCGGTCGCAGTCCGCCCGCAGTACGGTCCCTTCCTCCCCGCCGAGGCCGCCTCGTGACCCGGGCATGCGCGAGGAACGCGCCCCCCTGATCGCGTCAGCTCGACCGCATCGGTTCGATCACCGCCTCGCGGTGGGATCCGGCAGCGCGAAACGAACCCGTGCGGCAGTGTCCGGCCGTGCGGCAGGATCGAGCCGTGCGACAGGTTCCGGCCCCCCGCGACCGCCGCAGCAGAAGAAAGGCAGGCCCCATGCCGCACTCATCTGGGGGAGACCCCCAGACCCCCACGAGGGTGCTCGTGGTCGACGACGAACCGCAGATCGTCCGCGCGCTCGTCATCAACCTCAAGGCGCGCAAGTACGAGGTGGACGCGGCCTCCGACGGCTCCGGCGCGCTTCGGATCGCCGCCGCCCGCCACCCCGACGTGGTCGTGCTCGACCTGGGACTGCCCGACATGGACGGCGTCGAGGTGATCAAGGGACTGCGCGGCTGGACCCGCGTACCGATCCTTGTCCTCTCCGCCCGGCACAGCTCCGACGAGAAGGTCGAGGCGCTGGACGCGGGCGCCGACGACTACGTCACCAAGCCGTTCGGCATGGACGAGCTGCTGGCCCGGCTGCGCGCCGCCGTCCGCCGCGCGGAGCCCGTCGTCGGGACCGGCGAGGACGAGGTCGTCGTGGAGACCGAGGACTTCACTGTCGACCTGGCCGCCAAGAAGGTCAACCGCGGCGGACGCGACGTACGCCTGACCCCCACCGAGTGGCACCTGCTGGAGGTCCTCGTACGCAACACCGGGCGCCTCGTCAGCCAGAAGCAGCTGCTCCAGGAGGTCTGGGGGCCCTCGTACGGCACTGAGACGAACTATCTGCGCGTCTACATGGCCCAGCTGCGCCGCAAGCTGGAGGCGGACCCGTCGCATCCGCGGCACTTCATCACGGAGCCGGGGATGGGGTACCGGTTCGAGAGGTAACCAGCGAGGTGAGCACCGGGCGGGGCGGTGCCTAACGGGGCCGGGTACGCGGTGCCGGGGACCGGTTGCCGGTTCGAGAGGGCGGCCGACCGGGTACTCGAGCAGGAGAGCGCGCAGACGAGCACCTGTTCCACTCGTGTCACAGCCCCCCGGTAGGCTTCCTGTTATGAGTGCTGTCCCTCGTTCCGAAAAGCCGGCGGGCCGGTTCCGGCGCATGCTCGACCGGCTCTCCACGTCCCAGGAGGACCTGGAGTCGGAGGAGCTGCGCGAGGACGCCGACACCGCAGGCTGTACGCGCATAGGTGACTGTCACGACCGCCAGATCGTGACGGTTACTGGTACCTTGCGCACGGTCACTCTGCGACCACGGGCCGGGGTCCCGGCCCTGGAGGCGGAGCTCTTCGATGGCTCCGCGGCGCTGGACGTGGTGTGGCTCGGCAGGCGCTCCATCGTGGGAATCGAACCGGGGCGCAAGCTGATCGCATCGGGCCGGATCTCGATGAGCCGGGGCCGCCGGGTGCTCTTCAACCCGAAGTACGAACTCAGACCGCTCGGACGGGAGTAGCCGGTGACGTCCCTCGACAAGCCGACCGACCATCGGACCACGGACGGGGACGCCGAATCCACCGACTCCAGGGCAGTGACCGAGGCCGCGCTCTTCGAGGCCTTCGGCGGTGTGCGGGGCATGGTGGAGACGGTGCTCCCCGGCCTGCTCTTCGTGGCGATCTACACGGTCAACAAGGACCTGCACACCTCGGCCATCGCGGCCCTCGGCGTGTCCCTGCTGCTGGTCGTCGTCCGGCTGGTCATGAAGGACACCGTCAAGCACGCCTTCAGCGGTGTCTTCGGCGTCGCCTTCGGCGTGGTCTTCGCGATGATGACCGGCAACGCCAAGGACTTCTATCTGCCGGGCATGCTCTACACGCTCGGCCTGGGCCTCGCCTACATCATCACGACGCTCGCGGGCGTCCCGCTGATCGGCCTCATCCTCGGCCCGGTCTTCAAGGAGAACCTCTCCTGGCGGAAGCGGAACCCCGGCCGCAAGAAGGCCTACGCGAAGGCGAGCTGGGCCTGGGGACTGATCCTTCTCGCCAAGTGCGCGATCCTCTTCCCGCTCTACTGGTGGGGCGACACCACCCAGTTCGGCTGGGTCCTGGTGGCGCTGAAGATCCCGCCGTTCCTGCTGGCCGTCTGGCTCACCTGGGTGTTCCTCGCCAAGGCGCCCGCGCCGATCGACGTCTTCGCCGAGATGGAGGCGGAGGAGCAGGCCAGGAAGGCGGAGGAGTCGGCGGAGCCGGGCGCCACGCCGCAGGCGGACGCCGACCGCAAGACGGCGGCGGGGCGGCACCGGCGCGACGCGTAACGGCCGCGCACGGCCGTTACGGCGGCCGCAGAACGACAGAGGGGGTGCCCGGGAATGATTCCGGGCACCCCCTCTGTGTTGCCGCCGCCGCTGTGCCCACCCTCCCCCATTGCCTTAAGGGCATGGGAGGTACCCCCATCGCCCCAGCGGCACGATTGCCCACAGCGATTAGCGACTCGCGATTGCCCACAGCGACTAACGACTCGCGTCAGCTGGCCGCGTCCTCCCGGCGTACCGACAGCAGGTCCTCGAGTTGTTCCTCGCGGGCCTGGGCGGCCACGAACAACAGCTCGTCGCCCGCCTCCAGGGAGTCCTCCTGGGAGGGGGCTAGGACGCGGTTGCCGCGGATGATCGTCACCAGCGACGTGTCCTCGGGCCACTCGACGTCGCCGACCTGGGTGCCGGCCAGGGCCGACTCGGGCGGGAGCGTCAGTTCGACCAGGTTCGCGTCGCCGTGGCTGAAGCGGAGCAGGCGTACGAGGTCGCCGACGCTCACCGCCTCCTCTACCAGGGCCGACATCAGACGCGGCGTGGAGACGGCGACATCGACGCCCCACGCCTCGTTGAACAGCCACTCGTTCTTGGGGTTGTTGACTCGGGCGACGACCCGCGGGACCCCGTACTCGGTCTTCGCGAGCAGCGATACGACGAGGTTGACCTTGTCGTCGCCCGTGGCCGCGATGACCACGTTGCAGCGCTGCAGCGCCGCCTCGTCGAGCGAGGTGATCTCACAGGCGTCGGCGAGCAGCCACTCGGCCTGCGGTACGCGCTCGACCGAGATGGCGGTCGGCGCCTTGTCGATGAGAAGGACCTCGTGCCCGTTCTCCAGTAGCTCGCCGGCGATGGAACGGCCCACCGCACCGGCTCCGGCAATGGCGACCCTCATCAGTGACCGCCCTCCTCAGGACCTTCGGCGAACGCCGCTTCGACCTTCTCGACGTCGTCCGTCCGCATCATCACGTGAACGAGGTCGCCTTCCTGCAGGACCGTCTGCGAGGTCGGCAGAATCGCCTCGCCCAGCCGGGTCAGGAACGCGACCCGGACTCCCGTCTCCTCCTGGAGCCGGCTGATCCTGTGGCCGACCCAGGCCGGAGAGGTGTGCACCTCGGCGAGCTGCACCCCGCCGGTGGGGTCGCGCCACAGCGGCTCGGCGCCGGACGGCAGCAGACGCCGCAGCATCTGGTCCGCGGTCCAGCGGACCGTCGCCACGGTCGGGATGCCCAGGCGCTGGTAGACCTCGGCGCGGCGGGGGTCGTAGATCCGGGCCGCGACGTTCTCGATGCCGAACATCTCGCGGGCCACGCGGGCCGCGATGATGTTCGAGTTGTCGCCGCTGCTGACGGCGGCGAAGGCGCCCGCCTCCTCGATGCCGGCCTCGCGCAGGGTGTCCTGGTCGAAGCCGATACCGGTGACGCGGCGGCCACCGAACCCGGAGCCCAGACGGCGGAAGGCCGTGGGGTCCTGGTCGATCACGGCGACCGTGTGCCCCTGTTGCTCCAGGGTCTGCGCGAGAGCGGAGCCCACTCGTCCGCAGCCCATGATGACGATGTGCACCTGACCTTTACCCCGCAGTCCTCGTCACCCTGCTGACCTGCGAAAACAACCTGCTCACTCTTCTCTCTCACTGGGCCGGGCAACAACCGGGCAACCGCGTACGGCGTTGCCCGTTGACGAGCTTATGACGCAACCCTTGCGTTGCCCTCATCCGCGTACGTGTTTGATCAGAGGCAGCACCGATCGCGCGCCGGAGTGCGCCGTCCGGCCGCGCGCCCGGCGTTCACCGGGGTGGCCCGAGGAGTGACGTCAGTCGGCGCCCACGGCGTCGGCCTGTAGCCGTTCGACGAGCCCCGCCAGGTGCAGTTCGGCGACTGGCCGTACGAGGTCCGGGTGGCGCAGCAGGGGAGCCGCGCCCCTGTCGTGCGCGTCGGGATCCGTGAGGCGCCGGAACTCGACCGGTGAGCCTCCCATGTGTTCGGAACCGGTCAGCGCGGCCACGGCCGCGGCCGCCAGCGCCGGGTCGGTGAGGAGCGAGGCCGCCCAGCTGGCCACGACCTCGTCGACCCAGGTGCGCCACGCGTGTTCATCGGCCTCGAGCTCACCGGTGTAGCCTCCGACGAGCCAGTCCAGGCGCCTGGCGCCGCCCGGTCCGACGAGTGTGACCAGCGAGGCGTCCAGCGCGGTCGGGTACCGCAGCCAGGCCGCCACGGTCGCCGCCTGCCGGGCCTGCGCCTCGGCGAGTACGGCACTGAGGGTGCCGGAGGCCGGAGGATAGGCGCGGATCAGCCACTGGGTGGTGGCGGCTATGACGGACGGGAGGCCGACGGACATGCTGCCCGACCTCCTCTCCTTCAGGTGCACGGACATCTCGTGCCAGGACATTGCATGACAAACGCCCGCCACCGTACCGTGCGGGACGCGCGCGCCCCATGACGCACGTCACGTCGCCAAGTACGTAGCGGCGTGCCCGTCGGGGTGCTGGATCATGGCGCAGTGCGCGCCTTGCAGGGCCGATGTACGCATGGTCGGTCGTCGCGGTATGGCCATCCTGCGAACGTCTGGGGTGGTGGGTGGGCGCTCCCCCGTTCGAACGCATACGATCCTCTGCGTGTCCAAACTGACCGACGTGCCCAAACGGATTCTGATCGGGCGCGCACTGCGCAGTGACCGGCTGGGAGAGACACTCCTGCCCAAGCGCATCGCACTCCCCGTTTTCGCCTCAGACCCGCTCTCCTCCGTCGCGTACGCGCCCGGAGAAGTCCTGCTGGTCCTCTCGATCGCGGGCCTGTCGGCGTACCACTTCAGCCCGTGGATCGCGCTCGCGGTCGTGGTGCTGATGTTCACGGTGGTGGCGTCCTACCGGCAGAACGTGCACGCCTACCCCAGCGGCGGCGGCGACTACGAGGTGGCGACCACCAACCTCGGCCCCAAGGCGGGCCTGACCGTCGCCAGCGCCCTGCTCGTCGACTACGTGCTGACCGTGGCCGTGTCGATCTCCTCGGGCGTGGAGAACCTCGGCTCGGCCATCCCCTTCGTCGTCGAGCACAAGGTCCTGTGCGCGATCGGCATCATCGTGCTGCTGACGCTGATGAACCTGCGCGGCGTGAAGGAGTCCGGCAAGCTCTTCGCGATCCCGACGTACGTCTTCGTGGCGGGCGTCTTCATCATGATCGTGTGGGGCGCGTTCCGCGGGCTGGTCCTCGGCGACACCATGAAAGCCCCCACCGCCGACTTCGTGATCAAGCCCGAGCACCAGGGCCTCGCGGGCTTCGCCCTCGTCTTCCTGCTGCTGCGCGCCTTCTCCTCCGGCTGTGCCGCGCTCACCGGCGTCGAGGCCATCAGCAACGGCGTGCCCGCCTTCCGCAAGCCCAAGAGCAAGAACGCGGCGACCACGCTCGCGCTGATGGGCATCCTGGCCGTCACCATGTTCTGCGGCATCATCGGCCTGGCCATGGCCACCGATGTGCGTATGGCCGAGGACCCGGGCAAGGACCTGTTCCTCAACGGCGCGCCGGTCGGCGACCACTACGTCCAGAACCCGGTGATCTCCCAGGTCGCGGCCGCCGTCTTCGGTGACGGAACCTTCTTCTTCGTCCTGCTCGCCGCGGCCACCGCACTCGTGCTGTTCCTGGCCGCGAACACCGCGTACAACGGCTTCCCGCTGCTCGGCTCGATCCTGGCGCAGGACCGCTACCTGCCGCGCCAGCTCCACACCCGCGGCGACCGGCTCGCGTTCTCCAACGGCATCGTGCTGCTGGCCGGCGCGGCCGTGCTGCTCGTCTGGATCTACGGAGCGGACTCGACCCGGCTGATCCAGCTCTACATCGTCGGCGTGTTCGTCTCCTTCACGCTCAGCCAGACCGGCATGGTCCGGCACTGGAACCGCCATCTGCGGACCGAGACCGACCAGGCGAAGCGCCGGCACATGGTCCGCTCCCGCGCGATCAACACCTTCGGCGCCTTCTTCACCGGTCTCGTCCTCGTCGTCGTCCTCGTCACGAAGTTCACGCACGGCGCCTGGGTCGCCCTGCTCGGCATGGTGATCTTCTACGCGACGATGACCGCGATCCGACGCCACTACGACCGCGTGGCCGAGGAGATCGCGGCCCCAGAGGGCCCGTCCGACGACATGGTCCGCCCGTCCCGGGTCCACTCCGTCGTACTGGTCTCCAAGATCCACCGCCCTACGCTGCGCGCCGTCGCCTACGCCAAGCTGCTGCGCTCGGACACCCTCGAGGCGCTCAGCGTCAACGTCGACCCGGCGGAGACCAAGGCGCTCAAGGAGGAGTGGGACCGGCGCGGCATAGACGTGCCGCTGAAGGTCCTCGACTCGCCGTACCGCGAGATCACCCGGCCGATCATCGAGTACGTCAAGGGGCTGCGGCGGGAGTCGCCGCGCGACGCGGTCAGCGTGATCATCCCCGAGTACGTGGTGGGACACTGGTACGAGCACTTCCTGCACAACCAGAGCGCGCTCCGGCTCAAGGGCAGGCTGCTGTTCACCGCAGGCGTGATGGTGACCTCCGTGCCCTACCAGCTGGAGTCCTCCGAGGTGGCGAGGAAGCGGGCCCGCAAGCGCCAGGAGTGGAACGCGCCGGGCTCGGTGCGCCGGGGCCCCGTGGAGAAGCGGCCCAAGGAGCCGAGCGCCAAGAGCTGACCCGGCACCGGTCGGGCTTCGGCGCACGACCGGAGTCCGGTTTCGACCTGGCTTCTGCGCACGACCGGAGTCCGGTCCCGACCGGCCTGTGGTGAACGGCCGGACGGCACCCACGTAGACTGGTGGGCTGTTGTCCGGCCGTTTGTGACGTACGCCGCCCGTGGGCTCTCACGCGGTCCGTTCGTCCCTTGCGCCGTCCGTTCGTTCCTTACGTTGTGGAGTCACCCCGCCATGCAGGCAGAACCGAAGAATTCGCTGGTGGGGGAGGAGTACGAGGTCGAGGTCGGCCCCGTCGCCCACGGTGGCCACTGCATCGCCCGTACCGCCGAAGGCCGGGTGCTGTTCGTGCGGCATGCGCTGCCCGGTGAGCGGGTGGTCGCGCGCGTCACGGAGGGCGAGGAGGACTCCCGCTTTCTGCGCGCGGACGCTGTGCAGATTCTCGAGGCGTCCAAGGACCGCGTCGAGACCCCCTGCCCTTACGCCGGTCCTGGCCGCTGCGGCGGCTGCGACTGGCAGCACGCCAAGCCCGGCGCGCAGCGGCGGCTGAAGGGCGAGGTCATCGCGGAGCAGCTGAAGCGCCTCGCGGGCCTCACGCCCGAGGAGGCCGGCTGGGACGGCACGGTCATGCCCGCCGAGGGCGACAAGCTCCCCGCGGGGGAGGTCCCGGCGTGGCGTACGCGCGTTCAGTACGCGGTGGACGAGGACGGGAAGGCCGGGCTGCGGCGCCACCGTTCGCACGAGGTCGAGCCGATCGAGCACTGCATGATCGCCGCGGAGGGCGTCAGCGAGCTGGGCATCGAGCAGCGTGACTGGACCGGCATGGCGTCGATCGAGGCGATCGCCGCGACCGGCTCCCAGGACCGCCAGGTGATCCTCGCGCCGAAGCCGGGTGCCCGCCTGCCGATCGTCGAACTGGACAAGCCGGTGTCGGTGATGCGGATCGAGGAAAAGGACGGCGGAGTCCACCGCGTCCATGGCCGGCCCTTCGTGCGCGAGCGCGCCGACGACCGCACCTACCGCGTCGGCAGCGGCGGGTTCTGGCAGGTCCACCCGAAGGCCGCCGACACCCTCGTCAAGGCCGTGATGCAGGGCCTGTTGCCGCGCAAGGGCGAGATGGCGCTCGACCTCTACTGCGGCGTGGGCCTGTTCGCGGGAGCCCTCGCGGACCGGGTCGGCGAGAAGGGCGCGGTGCTCGGCATCGAGTCCGGCAAGCGCGCGGTCGAGGACGCCCGCCACAACCTGGCCGGCTTCGACCGGGTCCGCATCGAACAGGGCAGGGTCGAATCCGTCCTGCCGCGCACCGGCATCACCGATGTCGACCTGATCGTCCTCGACCCGCCCCGCGCAGGCGCGGGCAAGAAGACCGTCCAGCACCTCTCCTCGCTCGGCGCCCGCCGCATCGCGTACGTCGCCTGCGACCCGGCGGCGCTGGCCCGCGACCTGGCGTACTTCCGCGAGGGCGGGTACCGGGTGCGGACGCTGCGGGCGTTCGATCTGTTTCCGATGACGGCGCACGTGGAGTGCGTGGCGATCCTCGAGCCGGTCAAGAAGGGCCTCTGACCTGCGGGTTCTCTGTTCCGGGTCGGCTCTTGACGTGTTCGCCCATGCCCAACAGGTCGGGCAGGCGACCCCTTCTCACCTGCGGTTTTCCGCTGCCGAGACGCGTGCGGGGGCCGACTCGCGCAAAATCTTGACGCTCATATGACGCTCGAAATGACGGCAGGCCGGAGGGCCGATGGCTCCCATGCGGGAGCCCGTCACCCGCCAGGATCGGTCGCCGTACGAGGGCTGCGGAGCCCCGCCGCTCGGTCCGGTCGTGCATGGGTCGGTCGCTCCACGGTGGGGATGGGCGTCGGGTGTTGTGGCGCGAGGTCCCATCTTCCGTGGAAATGCCGATAGTTGATCGGTCACTGCGTCGTCGGCCAGGACGGTCCAGAAGGTGACTTCGGGGCCGCGTAACGTTTCCCCGTCGGGCGGGTGGTCGTTCCCCATACGGTACGGAGCAGCAGCAGCCCCTCCTGCGGGCCGGCGGGGCTTCTGTGAACCCCGGGCAGGAGGTGCGCGCCGTCCGGGAGGGGAATCGCGTCATCGTCGGGGAAGACCGTAGGAGGTGTGCATCGGTGGCTCGAGTGATCTTCGTGCACGGTGTCGGGCAGCAGTTCTCGGGAGCGCTGCAGGTGCTGGCGGCTGTGGGGCCGGCGCTGCGGGACGGTGTACAGCTTGGGGCGGGACTCGCCCTGCGGGATCAGGATGTGGCGTGCGCGTTCTACGGGGACGTCTTCTTCGAGCCGGGCACGCGGTCGATGGATGTGCCGTGGTGGGACGAGACGGATGTCGAGGGCGGGCTGGAAGCCGAGCTGCTGGAGGCGTGGTGGGGCCAGGCGGCCCGCGTCGATCTGGAGGTGGCGGGACCGGACGAGGCGGGTGTCCGGGGGCCGGTCGGGTACGGGGCCTCGCGCCTGCTGCTGTCGGACCGGGTGCGGGCGGCGCTGGACGCGCTGAGTCGTGCCTCGTTCTTCGCTCATGTGTCGGAGCCTTTGTTGATCTTCGCATTGAAGCAGGTGCGCCGGTACATGACCGAGCTGGAGTTGCAGCAGGCGGCGCAGGCGCGGCTGGCGGAAGTGGTCACCGAGGAGACGCGGGTGGTGGTCGGGCATTCGCTGGGTTCGGTGGTGGCGTACGAGGCGTTGTGCGCGCATCCGGAGTGGCCGGTGACGGATTTCGTGACGCTGGGGTCGCCGCTGGGCATGCGGAGTGTGGTGTTCGACCGGCTGCGGCCGCCACCTGTGAACGGGGTGGGCGGATGGCCTGGCGGGGTCGTGCGCTGGACCAATGTGGCTGACCGGGGTGACATCGTGGCGCTGGCCCATCGGCTGGCTTCCCGGTTCGGGAGCCGGGTCGAGGACATTTCGATCAGTAACGGGATGCGGATGCACGCGGTGGAGCGGTACTTGGGCGCCGCCCGCACAGGTGTGGCAGTGGCGAAAGGGCTTGGGGCCTGAGTCATGGCGGCAGGCGGGCGCAGGTTCCTGATCGCGCTGGGCGTCGGGGAGTATCAGGATCCGGAGATCGAGAATCTCCCCGGAGTACGGCGCGACGTCGAGGAGATGCGCGAGCTTCTGACAGGCCACATGGGGTATGAGCCGGCGCTGTCCGAGGTGTCCGAGAATCCCCTCGGGGACCTTGACCGGCGTGTCGAGGCATGGGAAAAGAGCGTGCGGCTCGACCAGCGGGACGTGGTGGTCCTCTACTTCGCCGGCCATGGGGTCAGCAGAGCGGATCGGCATTACCTGCTCTGTGCGGACAGCCGGGCGGACCGCCCCAGGACGGCACTGGCGAGTGAGGACCTGTGCCGTCCGCTGCTGGACAGTGGGCTCGGGCATCTTCTGGTCATCCTCGACACCTGTTACGCCGGAGCCGGGGCGACCAACATGGCGACGCTTGCCCACGAGTTCGATTCCAAGAGCCGAGCCCTTGCGAGCCGGTGGCTGGTGGCTGCGGCACGGGGCAAGGAACTCGCCGCCGAGAATGCCTTCGTGCCGGCCTTGCTCCCCATCCTGAAGAAGGGCCTGCCGGAGGCCGCTCGGCAGCGATACCTTGACATGGGAAGCGTCGTCGAGCAGGTCAATGAGGCATTCAAGGCCGGCAGAATCCGCCAGACGGCGCTTTACTCGGTTCCCTCCAGTTACGGGACCGCCAAGTTCTTTCACAACTTGAGCTATCAACCGAGGCTTCCGCACCGTGATTTGACGCTGGAGAGGATCACCCAGCTCGCCAAGGCCGGCCATAATCATTTCGCCGCGAGCGGGCGAAGTGTCAAGCATGTGACCGATCCGGGGGATTATTTCGTCGGCCGAGCCGATGCGCTGAAGGAGTTGGAGTCCTGGCCGGTGCCTGAGAACCCTGATCGCCGAATGCGTGTGGTCACGGGTGCTCCCGGTGTGGGCAAGTCCGCCCTGCTGGGTCGCTTTCTCATGCGGGCGAAGGTTGTGTCCGACGGGCGTGAGGGGCACGACGGGCGTGACGGGCACGAAGGGCTTGAGGGGCACGAAGGGCGTGAGGGGCGGCGCGAGTCGGGAGGCGACGCTTCGCCGGTGGCGGCTTTGGAGGGGATGGAGGTAGTCGGGCTGCATGCGCGGCATGCGGTACTGGACGATCTGGTGTCCAGCCTGGCCGTCATGCTGGACGACGGTCGGAGTGGTGGGAGTGGTGGGAGTGGCCGGAGTGGCCGAAGCCTCGGAGGGATCAAGGAGCGGGTACGTCGGCGTGACCGTCCGATCGTTGTCGTGGTGGACGCACTCGACGAAGCGGGTCCTGATGGCGATGTGAACGAGGCCAGGCGCATCGCGAGGGAGTTCCTGAAACCACTCGCCGACGAATCGAATGTGCGGCTGGTCGTCGGGACCCGGAAGCATCTGCTCCAGGTCCTGGGGGAGGCCGTCGTCACCATGGATCTCGACGCGCCCGCATACGCCGACAACGCGGATGTCGCCGGCTACGTGCGGGCCCTTCTGCTCGACGAGGACAATCCCGGGAGTCCTTCCCCTTACCGCGGGCATGAGGAACTGGCTGCCAAAGTCGCTCACGGAGTGGCCGCACAGGCGGGCAACTCCTTCCTCGTCGCCCGAATGACGGCTCATGCCCTGGTCCACCGGCCGACGGTTCTCGACATCGGCGAACCAGGCTGGGAGCAGAGGCTGCCGACTGATGCCCGTCAGGCGTTCGCGCAGTACCTGGAACGCTTCGGTCACGATCGCGCGAAGGTGGAGCGGCTGCTGCGCCCGCTGGCCTACGCACAGGGTTCAGGGCTTCCCTGGTCGGCGATGTGGGTGGAGCTGGCTCACGCGTTGTCGGGGGTTCCCTGCTCGCAGGATGATCTGCGCTGGCTACGGGAGAAGGCCGGAGCGTACATCGTCGAGGTCGCCCCTCATGCCGATCAGCACGAGTCGACCTTCCGCCTGTGCCACGAGATGCTGGCCGATTACCTGCGGGACGACAGCAGAGCGCACGAGAAGATCGCGGAAGTCCTGACGGGGCTCGTCCCCAGGAATCCGGTACTCGGGCCCGGAGGTTGGCAGGCGGCGCACTGGTATGTGCGCGACCATCTGGCCACCCATGCCGCAGCCGCGGAACGCCTGGACGGCCTGCTCGCGGACGGTGACTTCTTGGTCCACGCCACTCCCCGATACCTGCGGCCCGCCCTACGGGCGGTGAAGTCGCAGGCGGCTCGCCTGCGGCGGAGCATCTACCAGGCGTCGGAGGGCGTCCACGCCACGGCCGGTCCGGAGGCCCGCCGGGACATCCTGGCCATTGACGCCGCCCGGTTCGAAGAGCATGACCTTGCAGCCGAGTTGGCCCGGGAACGGCCGTGGCGCCCCCGCTGGGCGACGGGACATCTGGTGCACCCTGCGCACGCCGCGACCATGCGCGACGGCGACGGCAACGGGTGGGTGGAGGCAGTCGCGTGCACAGTGATCGACGGCAGGCCGCATGTTGTGTCGGCTGCTACGTACCACTCGTTGGGAGACGACCCCCCGGAGCCCGTGGCGCGGGTATGGGATCTCACGACGAGCAGCATGGTCCACGCTCTTGGAGAGGGCCACTCGTCCACGAGCGCGGTGGCCTGTGTGGAGATCGAGGGGCGCCCGCATGCTGTGTTCGGCTTCCTTGATGGTTCCGCACAGGTGTGGGATCTGACCACCGGGATGGAACGTCGTTCCGTTCGCCAGGTCGGCCGGGAAGAATGGGTCATGTCCGTGGCCTGTACGGAAATCGACGGGCGGCCTCATGCGGTATGTGGACACGATGGCACGGTCCGGGTCTGGGATCTGCTCGACGGGAGCGAGTACGCGACCCTGACCGGGCACACGGATCGCGTCGAGGCAATGGAATGCACGGAAATCGAAGGCGCCCCGTACGCGGTGTCCGGCAGCCGGGACGAAACGGTACGAGTATGGGATCTTACCAACAGACGTGAGCATGCTGTCTTTTCCTGCGTTGCCGGGGTGGACGCGTTGGCGTGCGTGCAGATCGACGGGCACCCGCACGTCGTGACCGATTGTCTCCAGGTATGGGACTTGCATGAATGCCAAGAGCGAAAAAACCTGAATTTTCCGCGAGAGCTGGGTTGCCGCGACCTGACTTTCACCACCATCAACGACGGTCTGCACGTGGTGTATTCGGTTGGCGAGGTGATTCGGGTGTGGAACCTGTCAGCAGGTATGGAGCATGCCGCCTTCACAGGCCACGAGGAATGGGTTGAGGCGGTTGCCTGCGCGTATATTGAGGGTCGCCCACATGCGGTGTCCGGCAGTCATGACGGAACGGTCCGAGTGTGGGACTTGACCGATCGCAAAGCTTCGACCAGTGAGTCAGCCACAAGAATCAGGGTGCGGACGACGTGTGGCGAGATCGACGGAATTCCATATGTTGCGATCGCGGACAGCAATCGGATTTCGATCCAGGATGTCAGTACAGGAAGTGAGTACGTTGGCCGAGATCATGATGGACTGATTTGGGACCTTGCGTGGACTGAGATCAACGGACGTCCTCATGTGGTGTATGGAAATCAGCATGCGGCGTATGTATGGGATCTGGCGCCTGACAGCAAGCCTATCAGGTTGACCCAACAGAAAGATGGAGTCCATGCTGTCGCCTGCAAGGTTGTCAATGGCCAAAGCTATGCTGCCTTCGGTGGGGGGAGAGAAGATCCCAGGATCCGGGTATGGGATCTGAATAATCGGCGCGAGAAAGCGGTCCTGGTCGGCTTCGACGGATTGGACGACTCCCTGGCCTGGACGGAAGTAAATGGGAAACATAAGATCATCGCCGTGGGGTATTCGAAGGTCGATTGGAATACCCTTGAACACGCACTCCGGATCTGGGATCCATTGACCGGACGGCGGATTCTCTCGCGCCGCCGCAAGAGCGATATGGTCTTGCGTGGGAATGAACATGAGATCTCGACGGTGTCATGCACAGAGATCGACAATCGCCCCCACGCTGTGTCCGGAGGAATTCAGGACCATACTGTGCGAGTGTGGGACCTGACCACAGGCGAGGAGAAAGCCTGCCTCAAGGGCCACCAGGGCCCGGTTGAAGCGGTCGCGTGCATCACAATCGGGGATCGTCCTCATGTCGTATCCGCGGGCAAAGATCGCACGGTCCGGGTATGGGACCTTGCCCGGGACCGGCTCGTGGAGACAATCGCCCTGCCCCTCCCGGCTGAGACCCTCGTGGTCAGCGGTCGCGACATCATTGTCGGCATGAACGCGGAAGTGCTCGTTCTCACCCGTGCCACTGAAATCCTCCGCGACGGGCAGGCGCATTGACCTCATGTCGTCAGGGGAAATGGTTGTCTTGCTGAGCTTCGACAACCCGCCGAACGGCCTCCGGCCCGGGCGGGGGCGTGCTTCGCATGGGGCCATGCAGGTTGTGGCGACGAGTGTCATCGCGGTCCTGGGCACCCTTCTGAGTTCGGCCCTGACCTACGTGTTCCAGCGGAGGAACGCCGAGCGGTCCGAGCAGTTCGCGCGGAACGAGCGGCTGCGGCAGGAACGAATAGACGCCTACTGCGCGTTCGGCGGTGCGCCGGCCGACTACCGCCGGGGCAGATGGATTACTGGTACGCCGGGCACGACGGCCGGAACGTGACCGACGGGGAGCTGCACGAGTTCGCCCGGGAGGCGCAGCGCCTGCGCACGGTTGCGATGGAGGCCATGTTCCGGGTTGAACTCCTCACTGACTCCGCCGAGTTGTCGGCTCTCGTGCGCTGCGCGCTCAAGGCCGCCGACCGGCTTCACTCAGGCAGGTCGCGGGAGGAGCTGGCTGCGGCACGGGAGGAGTCGCGCACGCTGGTCTATGACTTCATCGCCGCGGCACGCGCGTTCGTCCCTGGGCTGATCGCCGGCTGATCAGGCCCTCGTCCGGGACGGCAATCCCGGCGAGGGCCGATGCATGTCTCTGAGTTGTCGAGGCTGACGCTGCACCACGGAGGTGGCCTCGCGTCAGTTCGGGCGGGGAAGTTCACCCCTGAGAGTGGCCCGACGGCCTCGCCGCACGCGAGCCGTACGCCAGCCGCCCACGCACCGCAGGCGGGGTACGGCGAGGCGGGTGGGAGGGTTCTTTTCCCCAGTCCTTTGAAGGGTGTCGCGCGGCACCGGATCGCGGGGCGAGTCGATCCGGTGGTCGGTGTCGGTGTCGGTGTCAGTGGCGGCGTCGGTGTCAGTGGCGGGCGGCACGATGACGTCCATGCGGATCACAGAGGAGACCCTCACTTCGGCCTGGCACCGGAAGGCCGCCGGTTCCGAACTGCTCGACGACGCGATGCTCCCGCCCATCGTGGCGGCCGGCGACTACGACCACGCGTCACCGGGCCTCGAACCCGAGGAGCTGTACATCGAGTTGGCCGACGACGGCACGGTACGCGGATCCAACGGCGACGAGGAGGAACTCTTCGACTCCGACGACCTCGACCTGGTGCTGTACTTCATCGCTGAGGAGGTGACGCGGACGCTCGCCCGGCAGGATTCCGATGCCGGCGCGTCCTCGGGCCGGGGCGCCGGCGCCGTGGTCCGGCAGGCCGAGCTGCTCGACCATATCGACGCGGCGTGGGGCAGGCGCTTCCGCAGCGGCGGCACGGACGACACCGGAACCGTCGAGCCATGCGGGACCGACCCGATCGACGGCTTCGCCTGGGTCTCAGGGGGTTGGAGGGAGCAGGCCCCCTACACCCACCTCGCGTTCTACCGCGGCGAGAACGTCAAGCCCGAGGAGATCGCTCTCTTCCACAGCGCCGACCCGGACGACGTCGCCGCAGGCGTCCGGCTCTCCGACCTGCCGGCCCTGCTCGCCCAGGGCCGGAACCCCGGTTCCTCTTTGGACTGGCAGACGTTCTGCTACGGCCAGGCGGGCGAATGGGCGTACCTGCTGTACCACGACACGCCCCCGCGCGGCTGCTCCGACAAGGAGCGGAAGGAGCAGGAGGAACGGTACAACCGGCTCGGCATCACCGAGTCCGTGTGGCTCAGCGCCTGCTCCGCCAAGGCGATCTATACCTTCGACTACATGCGCGACGGGGTCTGCGTCGCCGACGACGTCCTCAGCGCCCTGGAGCTCATCTCGTACGACCTGGGCCGCGCCCCCTACCGCCGTGGCGGCCAGCTGGACTTCCTCAACCGGGCCATACGCCGAGCGGAGCTCGACCACCCGGAAGTGACCGACGAGTTCCAGCTGTACTTCCACGCCCTTGAGACCGCGCTCGGCCTCGGGCTGCCCCGCACCGACATCGAACAGGGCACCGCCCGCGCGGCACGCTGGGCGCCCCGCGACACCTGACCTGGCTGACGGAATGCCGCCCGCCAGACCGAGGCCGCGTGCGTCGGCACCGGGACGTGGACGGGCGGGACCCGGTCCGGCCCCGGCCGACCCCGGCCGAATTCCGCGCACGGCCTGGCCTCAGCCCGATCCTTCCGACAAGATCACCAGCATGCTTGCAACAGTGGCGAACGTGGCGGTGGACTGCAGGAACGCGTAAGAGCTGGCGCGCTTCTGGAGCGAGGTGACCGGGCACCCGGGAAGGCCACCGCCCGACACGAGATCGGGCACATGTTCGGCGACTCGCACGAGCACCAGAACCCGTTCGCGGGGATCGAGTGGGACGAGGAGAAGGTGTACCCCACCCTCGGCGCCCCTCCGAACAACTGGTCACGGGAGCAGACCTTCCACAACATCCTGCGCAAGCTGTCCACCAGCGAGGTCGAGGGGTCCGACTGGGACCCGGAATCGATCATGGAGTACGCCTTCCCTCCCGGCCTGATCCGCCGGCCGGAGAAGTACCACCGCGAAGGCATTCCGGATCCCCTGGTCATCTCCGAGCACGACAAGGAGTACGTCAGGCGGTGGTACCCGCCCCTGGAGGACAGTCCGGCCGAACTCCACCCGTTCCAGTCGGTCGAACTGACCCTCGCCGCCGGTGAGCAGTCGGACTTCGCCATCGTCCCGTCGGAGACGCGGATGTACGAGATCGGCACGTTCGGGAACAGCGATGTCGTCATGGTGCTGTTCGAGGAGGTCGGCGGCGAACTGCGGTACTTCACCGCCGTGGACGACAGCGGCGAGGACAGCAACGGCCGGCTGAAGGTGAGGCTCTTCGAAGGGCGCCGGTATGTGCTCCGGACCCGGCTGTACTCAACCTGGGGGCCGGGGAAGGCTGCGCTGATGCTTTGGTGACGCTCTGTTGGCCGCGTGGTAGCGGGCGGTCCTGCTCCCGTATTTCCCATGGGCGAAGAGGGCGGGGACCCTGCCCGGTGCCGTGCCAGGTGCGCTGTTCGTCCTGTTGTCGCACGGCGGCGCGCTATTGAGCTGCGCTCCGCCGTGCGGAGCCTGGCCTACGCCGTCCGGCCCGGGCCGTCAGTGGCTCACCAATCTTTCGACCAGTAGGAGGCGTTCATCGCCACTCCGCGACGATCCGCAGCTTGTACTCCGCGGTGAACGATCGCCGCTTCGGACGCGGCGCCGGATTCGGGTCTGGGGTGCTGGGGGTGTTCTTGCTGGTCATGCCGGGTAGCACTCCTGTCTCACCCATCCAGGCTAACCCGGAACCCCGGGTGCCTCAGCCAAGGCTGTCAAGGAGGGAGCAGCTCGACAGCCTTCGCCGAGGCACCAGGAAGAGTGAGCAGGGGGCGTCTCCGGGATCTGCTGACAGCCCTTGAGGCTCGACTGTCAGGCACGCCTGCCCGGAAGGGACCCCGGCCCGTCGCCTTTCTGTTGGACACCGTGGACCTGCTCCTCCACGACGACATCCGGGGGTGAAGGACTCGGGGCCAGCGATCGATGCGAGGCTGTCGGGAGGGGGAAAACGTGACGCTCGTTTGACGCTCCGATCTTGAAACCGCTCTGCTGACGCTCACAGAATGACCTCTGACCTGCACTTTCTCCCTCATGTGGAAGATTCGACGTGATCCCGATGACGCATCACGTGGAGTGCGTGGCGATTCTGGAGCCGACCGAAAAGGGCCACTGACCTGCAGCTTCCTGGGTGGCCCGTCTGCTCGACCTGTTTCCCCCCGTCCAACGGGTGAAGCGCGGGATGGCCTGCCTCATACCGTCTGACCTGCGGATTCAGTTAGGGAGGACGGCTGCTGCGCCAGCGGTATCAGCGCATTCCTGGGACTGCTGACGCTCGAACGACGCACGTTTTGAGACCCCATCACATTGCCCGGTCGAGTCCGCGGGCGTGACCGGGTCCGCTGTTTCCGGGAGCCGAGCGGTAGGCGGTTGGCTTTATGGCATTTCCAATGCCAAACTACTTCCATGGCTGATGATGCTGACTTCCTCCCGGGCGACGGTCCGAGTAGCGGTATCTCCGTGTCACTGACCGCCGGCACTCTGCAGGCCATCCGCGAGCGGGTGGGCAGGCGCGGCATCTCCGCGTATCTCGAGCGAGCAGCGCAGCGTCAGATCGAGCGCGACAACCTGGACGAGCTCATCGCAGACTTCGAAAAGGCCCACGGCCCGGCAGATCCGGAGGCCGTGGCTGCCAAGCGGGCCAAGCTCACCGGCTCTGCGTCCGAGTCCGGGGCCGCTGCGTGAGTGGAGCCCTGGTTCTGGACAGCGAGGGGCTGGCGAAGGCCGTGCAGCGGGATCAAGAGGTTCACGAGTGGCTGACGGCAGCTCGTGACGCGGATCTCCCTGTGATCACCTCGGCCGCGGTACTGGTCGAGGTCATCCACCCGAGGATCAATGACGCCGCGCTGAAGTGGACCCTTTCCCGTCTCCGCGTCGAGCCGGTCACCCAGGCTGTCGCGCAGTCGGCGGCAGCCCTACTGCGGGGTGCCGAGCTGCACGGGCACAAGTACGCCATTGACGCCATGCTGTGTGCGACGGCGCTGGCGCAGCCGGGTCGGGTGACGATCCTGACCTCTGATGTAGAGGACGTCGAGATGCTTACGGTCGAGCACTCCCGGGTGGTGGTTGAAAAGGTCTAGTAGCACCTCGCGAGCCCGCAATAAGAAGTGCACGTGGGCGCTGAGGCGCCACTCTCGTGGGGGCCATCTCCGGTTTCGCCGGCTGCGCGACCACGCCAGGGTGCCCTCGGGGGAGCGCGTCGCCCCACCTGTTGGCTCGGACATCGACGGAGGTGTCAGGTTCTGATCGACCAGGTCGATGACGTCGGTGGTGCGACGGGACCAGCCCCACAGGCCGATGAGGTCGCGGGCCGTCATCTGACGGGTGCCGTCCTCCCGGACGTCGCGCGTGAGCGCCTCCGATGTCGGCGGGAGGCTCGATCCCGCCTTCGTAGCCCGGGTCGGTCCCTGTCTCGGCCAGCGACCGCACGCGCTCGGCGGCCTCGCGGCGGGACAGTTCGCTGACGGTCGAGAAGGCGCCCATGCTGTCCCAGAGGTCACCACCGATCGCGGCGCGCTCCACCGCCGGGCGCACCCAGTCGACGGGCCGCACATGGCGGAAACCGGGTGCTGCCTTCGCACGGTACTCGTAGCCGCCGATCAACCGCCCGACGGCCACCACAGGCAGGTGCTTGCGAGGCATGACGACGAAGTCTCCGGTGTCCATCGAGATGAAGCGCCACAGCTGGTGCTTCCAGTTGTCGATGGTCCCCCTGAGACTCGTCGGAGTAGGCCGCCGTACGAGAGCGAACGCAAGCCCCACGCCCGCCATGTGATCCGCCTCGCGGTCGCGACCGGCTGGGCCATGACCGGCGGCCAGGACCGGGCCGCCGCACTGCGCCGGGCGGCCGTGGGCGCGGTCTGCCGCATACCCGGCGTGACGGCCCTGGCGACCCGCGACCTCAGCCGCCCCCTGTCCCGGGGCCCGCTGACAGGTCGCAGCCGCCTCGGAGGTACCTTCTGCCCGCAGCCCTGGGTGACCGCCGACGGCGGACGGGCCCGCCTCGACGACGTACTCGGCGACTCCTTCGCCGTCCTGACCGCGGTGCCGCTCACGCCCTCGCTGCGCGCTCTCACCGAGGGGCTCGGCGCGCGGGTCGTCGACGTGCGGGAGACCGGCGACGACGGCACGCTCGCCGCCTGGCTGCGCGCAGGCCGTGCGGACGCCGTCCTGCTGCGCCCCGACCGCGTCGTCCTGGACGTACTCCCGTCGGGCGGCAGCGACTTCACGGACACCGCCGCCTGGGCGCGACTGCTGTGGACCGCCCGTCCCGTCGTCCCCACCGACCAGCCTGCCCCCGCACCCGTGTCGAGGAGCACCACGCGATGACCACGCCGCACCCCACATTCTCGTCAGAACCCTTCTGGGCCCCGGACCCGGAGTCCGCCGCGCGCAGCCGTATCGCGGACTTCGCCCGCTGGGCCGCCCGCCACCGGGGTGTGGAGACGGGCTCCGACTACGCCGCCCTGCACCGCTGGTCGCCCTACCCCTGGCGGCACGGCGACTGGATCACCCTCACCTCCCACGGCTCGGTGATCGTGCACGGCCGCTCCGACTCCACCCTCAACCGCAACGGCGTACGGCTCGGGAGCGCCGACATCCACGACGTCGTCGAACGGCTCCCCGAGATCACCGAGGCCCTGGTCATCGGTGCCGAAGAACCCGACGGCGGCTACTGGATGCCGCTGTTCGTCGTCCCCGCGGCCGGAGTGACCCTGGACGACGCCCTCCGCGACCGGATCCGCGACGCCATCCGCACCGGCGCCTCACCCCGCCACGTCCCCGACGAGATCCTCGAAGTCCCCGCCATCCCGCACACCCGCACCGGCAAGAAACTCGAAGTGCCCGTCAAACGCCTCCTCCAAGGTGCATGGGTCGAGCAGGTCGTCAACCCCGCAGCGGTCGACAACCCCGACCTCATCGACTACTTCGCCCGCCTGGGTGCCGACCGCCGCAGCCGGAGGAGCACCGTGGTGCCGACCGGTCCAGGGACGTCAGCAAAGCCCTGAAACCCTCAGCACAGCCTGCGTGGTCTCGTCGTCGATGTGCCGGCCCAGTTGCCGCAGCACGTCACCTCCCTGGCACAGACTGCCGCGCTCACGGGAGCGGTGGGCGCCCGTGTCGAGTTCGTGCCACAGCAGGGGGTTGGCGATGAGGACGCGGGGGTCGAGTTCCAGCCGGTGTCCGTAGGCGTCCCGCAGGACGAGCGGCGAGGTCACGTCGCCGTACTGCAGGACGGCCACGAGTGCGTCGGTGCACACCATGCGCCTGCGTACGGGGCCGCGTACCGTCAGCCAGCCGTTGTCCGCGGTGACGCGGGACGGAAGCAGGACGGCGAATGCCATGGCCGACAGGGAGCACCACAGAGCCGTGCGGGGCGGCGTCAGGGTGCCGGCGTCCCAGTCGACCAGCAGGGTCATGCCGCACAGGACAAGAGCGCAGCCGGTCGCGAAGCGGGCGCTGTCGCGCCAGTGCCGGTCGCCGGTGGGGTGGGGCGGGCTCCCATTCACGGGCGCAACGGTAGGCGGCCCGATGTGCGGGCGCGCCTGCCGCTGACGGTGCCCTGACGCCGTACGTCCGGTTCTTGACGCCGTCCTGACGCCCGCAGTCCTGACGCCCCTGGCCGGTTCAGCCGACGTGCACGCGGGGCCGGCGGGAGCGGTCGGGTTCGGCCTCGCGGAGGACCTCGCGGGTGACCGGCGCGACCTCGCCCTGGCCGAACAGGAAGAAGCGCAGGAAGTTGGCGAAGGGGTTGCCCTCGGTCCACTCGAAGTAGATGTGCGGGGTGCAGCCGGTGGTGTCGCGGACGTGGAGGACCAGGGCGGCCAGAGCGTTGGGGATGGAGGAGCTCTCCAGGGTCAGGACGCGGTAGCGGTCGTGGAGGACTTCGCCGCGGACCGTGAGGCCCGCCTCGAACTCCGACGGGTCGCCGACGGTGACCTCGACGAAGACGAAGTCCTCCTGGGCCGGGAGGTCGTTGTCGTGACGGATCTGCTCGATCTTGTCGCGGTACTCGGCGACGTCACGGCGGTCGGGCTCGTTGGCGATGAACCGGATCTTGCGGTGGGCCATGTCGCGGACGAACCGTCCGGCCATGTCGTCGAGCGCGACGTGGGTGACGCGGAGTTCGAAGGCGCGGGCGAGCCGCGACAGGAGCGAGACGAGGATGATCCCGGCGATGAAGCAGGCGCCGATCTTCACACCGTCGGGGCGCTCGATGACGTTCAGGACCGTCGTGTAGAGGAACACCGCGGAGATGACGGCGAAGCCGATGGTCCAGCCCTTCTGGCCGGCCTTGCGCGCGGCGATGGTGACCGCGATGGCCGCGGAGCTGATCAGGACCAGCACACCGGTGGCGTACGCGCCGCCCTGCGCGTCGACGTCCGCGTCGAAGATCCAGGTGACGAAGAAGCCGATCAGGGTGAAGACGATCACCATGGGGCGCACGGCGCGGGCCCAGTGCGGGGCCATGCCGTAGCGGGGCAGGTAGCGGGGCATCAGGTTGAGCAGCCCGGCCATGGCGGAGGCGCCGGCGAACCACAGGATGGCGATCGTCGAGGCGTCGTAGACGGTGCCGAAGGTGTTGCCCAGGTACTCGTGTGCGAGATAGGCGAGCGCGCGGCCGTTGGCATCGCCACCGGACTCGAACTGCTTCTCCGGGATGAGCAGCGTGGTGATGAAGCTCGTGGCGATGAGGAACACGCTCATGATCAACGCTGCCCAGGTCAGCAGTTTCTTCGTGCCGCGGATCCGGCCGGCGGGCTTGTCCTCCGTGTCGCCGGGGTCGCCCTGGACGTGCGGCATGACCGCCACACCGGTCTCGAAGCCGGACAGACCGAGCGCCAGCTTCGGGAAGACCAGCAGGGCCACGCCGACCATGACGAAAACGTTTCCGTGCTGGGTGGTCAGAGCGGAGGACCAGTCGGTCACGACATGACCCGCGGTGGCCACGTGCCACAGTCCCACCGCCACGACGACGGCGTTGAGCACGAGATAGACCCCCACCAGCGCGACGGCGACGCCGATGGCCTCCAGGAAGCCCTTGAGGAACACGGCGCCGAGGAGCGCGATGAGGATCAGGGTGATCAGCATCTGCTTGTCGTGCAGAGCGTCGGTGAGATGGGGGTTCTCCACCAGGTGGGTGGAGGCGTCGGCCGCCGACAGGGTGATGGTGATCAGGAAGTCGGTCGCGGCGAACCCGAGCAGCGTGAGGACGAAGAGCTTGCCCTTCCAGAACGTCAGCAGCCGCTCCAGCATCGCGATCGAGCCCTGTCCGTGCGGGCTCTCATCGGCCACCCGCCGGTACACCGGCAGCGCGCCCGCCAGCGTCACGATCACCAGCACGATGGTCGCGATGGGGGACAGCAGGCCGGCCGCGAGGGCGGCGATGCCCGGCTGGTAACCGAGGGTGGAGAAGTAGTCCACGCCGGTCAGGCACATCACCCGCCACCACCGCTGTCCCTTGTGGGCGGGCTCCGGCGCGGCGTGCGGGCCCTGCTGGTGGCCTGCCATGTCGGAGAGGCCTTCCAGCATCCACGTGCGCAATCGGCTCACAGGCGGGTGTTCCGTGGTGGCCATCGAGGTGCTCTCCTGAAGTGCGGCTCAGCGTGGGAATCCGGCCATCACTCGGACGGCGGGACCAGCGTAAGCAGAGAGTGATGCATGGGCCTTCGGTTGAGGCGGTCGAGCGCGTCAAGCTTGCGTTAAGACCAGCCGGTCGGTTGTCAGGGGCGCGTCAGTAGTACGGGCGTACCGGGATGAGAAGGGGCGGGGCCTGGGTCGTACGGGGAGGGGAGGCCGGGCGACCTACCAGGTCATGGGCGGACACACAGCGTCATGGTTGTGCACCCGGCTCCCCGGACGAGGCCCGACGACGGTGCCGGGGTAGAGACGGAGGAGCGTGCGGAGGAGCGTGCCTTCGGCGGCCGGACCGCCCGCGCCGTCAAACCTCCGTCAAAGCGATCCCGGAACGCGTCAGGAGCGCATCAACACGCGCAGCCGATGGCCGATACCGGTCGCAGACTCTGCGGCACGAAGGACGGGCGACCGTCCATGGTGTGACGTCGGAGGGCGCGTGACCATCACCACCGGAACCACGCGCAGTCCTGAGGCGGAAGCCACAACCGCCGCACGGACAGGGCATGGCGCACGGACACAGCATGGACAGGCCACACACCCAGCGGGCGGTCCGGATCCGCGGCGACGAGGCGGGCCGCGGCCGGACGGCCCCGGGCACCGCCTCCGCCGCGAGCCCGCGGCCGCGTGGGACGCGCTGCGTCGCCGCCACTGGGCGACTCTCCCCGCGCGGCTGCGTCTTCTGCGCGCGGCCACGGCCTCCCTCACCACGGCCCTGGCCCTCCTGCTCCTGCTCTCCGGGCTCGCCGTCTCCGGCACCTGGGACGCGATCGCCGGGCGCGACGCGCCGCGCACCACCAGCGCCACCGACCTCGACCTCTCCCTCAACGACATGGACGCGCAGGCCGCCAACATCCTGCTGTCCAGCGGCGACGCCACGGGCAGAGGGCGGATGAAGACGCCGTACCGCAAGGCGGTCGCGTTCTACGGCGACGCCCGCCGGGCCATCGGCCACGACCTGCGCACGCTGGCCGTGGCCGCGGAGGGCGACCGCGCCGCCGAGAAGACCGTGGAGTCGCTCACCGACGACTTCGCCGAGTACCAGGAGCTGATCGGCCGGGCCCTGGAGAACGACGGGCGGCCCGGCGGCAAGGCTGCCGCCATCGCCGACTACCGCACCGCCACCGACCTGCTCCAGGACCGGCTCCTGCCGCAGGCAAGGAAGTTGGTGGACTCCAACAACCGTGCCTTCGAGGAGGAGTACCGGGCCGCACGCTCGGCTCTCGCCGCGCGGCTGGCCGCCGGCGTGACGCTGGGCGCGCTGCTGCTGGCCCTGCTCGGTGTCCTCCAGTGGTACCTGGCGCGCACCTTCCGCCGCGTCCTCAACCCGGGTGTCCTGGCCGCCACGGTCTGCACGCTCCTCGCCGTCCTCCTCGGCGCCCAGATGCTCGACGCGTCCGGCGAGGACCTGCGCGGCGCCCGCCGCGACGCGTTCGACTCCGTCGTCGCCCTCTCCCGTGCCCGCGCCACCGCCTACGACGCCAACGCCGACGAGAGCCGCTACCTCCTCGACCCCCAGCGCCGCAGCCAATACGAGCGGGCGTTCTGGGACAAGTCGCAGCAGCTGTACGGGGTGAAGGGGGCGATCCTCTCGACGTACGACGACGGCCTCGACAGGACCTGGAGGGCGTACCGGCGCGACCCCGGGGACCGGGAGTTCACCGGGGAGTTCCGGCGCGAGCTCGACAACATCACCTTCACCGGAGAGCGTGCCGCGGCGGAGAGGACGGTCGAGGCGTACGCCGTGTACCAGCGCGACGACCGGCGGATCCGCGCGCTGGTCGCGGAGGGCAGACAGCGCGAGGCCGTGGAGTTCTGCATCAGCTGGGAGCCGGGGATGTCCAACGACCACTTCGGGGCGTGGATGGACGCCCTGGACAGGGTCACCGACATCAACCGCCACCACTTCGCCGCCTCCGTGAGCGCCGGTCGCTCCACCGTGACGGGGCTGCTGCCCTGGGCATGCGGGCTGCTGCTGGCCGCGGGCGCGCTGACGATCCTCGGGCTCCGGCCCAGGCTGGCCGAGTTCCGCTGAAGCCGCTTGCCCGTCGGGTGAGCGGGAGTCGTAAGAGACGCGTCAAAGGCGTCGGGGCCGCCGTAAGGGAGCCGTCAACGGCGGTCGCATCCGGCCGGAGAGGCGCTTTCCTCTAGTCGTCCGATTCTTTTCCGAACCTCATCCAGGAGCTTGCGATGGCCGATGTGGCCTTCGTCCTCACCACGATCGCGGTGTTCGCGCTCGTGGCTCTCGTCGCCAAGGGGGTGGCGAAGCTGTGACCGCCGAGAACATCGTCGGCCTGGTCGTGGCTGTCGCCCTGCTGGGTTATCTCGTCCTCGCCCTCGTCTTCCCGGAGAGGTTCTGACCAGCGTTATGGGTCCCGTCCTTGCCGGCGTACTCCAGCTGCTCGCGCTCATAGCGGCTCTGGCGCTCGCCTACCGCCCCCTCGGCGACCACATGGCCCGCGTCTACTCCTCCGACAAGCACTGGCGCGTCGAGAAGTGGATCTACAAGGGCATCGGCGCCGACCCGGAAACCGAGATGCGCT
This sequence comes from Streptomyces sp. NPDC002896, assembly GCF_040295225.1. Classification (NCBI taxonomy): domain Bacteria; kingdom Bacillati; phylum Actinomycetota; class Actinomycetes; order Kitasatosporales; family Streptomycetaceae; genus Streptomyces; species Streptomyces sp. NPDC002896. Next base: position 173,215 of record NZ_JBEOVA010000015.1, read on the forward strand.
GGCCCGCCTATCTGCGCGGTGTCCTCGCCTTCTCGGCTGCCGGGGTCCTCTTCCTCTACCTGCTGCAGCGCATCCAGGGCGTCCTGCCCGGCTCGCTGGGCTTCTCCTCCATAGACCCCGACCAGGCGTTCAACACCGCGGCGTCCTTCGTGTCGAACACCAACTGGCAGTCGTACTACGGCGAGCAGGCCATGGGCCACGTCGTGCAGACCGCCGGACTGGCGGTGCAGAACTTCGTATCCGCTGCTGTCGGCATGGCCGTGGCCGTGGCGCTGGTGCGCGGCTTCGCGCGGTCGCGCAGTGGTGAACTCGGCAACTTCTGGTCGGACATGGTGCGCGGCGTGATCCGCATCCTGCTGCCGATCTCCGTCGTCGCCGCGATCGTCCTCGTGGCCTGCGGTGCCATCCAGAACTTCTCCGGCATCCACGAGGTCGGCCAGTTCTTCGGCGGCACGCAGCAGTGGAACGGCGGCGCGGTCGCCTCGCAGGAGGCCATCAAGGAGCTCGGCACCAACGGCGGCGGCTACTTCAACGCCAACTCGGCCCACCCGTTCGAGAACCCGACGCCGTTCACCAACCTGTTCGAGATCTTCCTGCTGCTGGTGATCCCGTTCGCGCTGACCCGGACGTTCGGGATCATGGTCGGTTCGGTCAAACAGGGCTACGCGATCCTCGCCACGATGGCGACCATCTGGGTCGGCTTCGTGGCCCTGATGATGTGGACCGAGTTCGCGCACCACGGCCCGGCGTTCGAGATCGCCGGCGGTGCGATGGAGGGCAAGGAGGTCCGCTTCGGCGTCGGCTCCTCGTCGATCTTCGCGGTGTCGACGACGCTGACCTCGACGGGTGCGGTGGACTCCTTCCACTCCTCCTTCACCGGCCTGGGCGGCGGGATCACCCTGCTGGGCATGATGCTGGGCGAGATCGCGCCCGGCGGTACCGGCTCCGGCCTCTACGGCATGCTGATCATGGCGGTCATCGCGGTGTTCATCGCCGGTCTGATGGTCGGCCGTACGCCCGAGTACCTGGGCAAGAAGATCGGCACCCGCGAGATCAAGCTGGCCGCGTGCTACATCCTCGTCACCCCGGCGCTGGTGCTCGTCTTCACCGCCGCGGCGATGGCGCTGCCCACCCCGGGCAACTCGATGACCAACAGCGGCGCGCACGGGTTCTCGGAGATCCTCTACGCCTACACCTCCGGCGCCAACAACAACGGCTCGGCCTTCGCCGGTCTGAACGCCGACACCCAGTGGTTCAACACCACGATCGGGCTCGCGATGCTGCTCGGCCGGTTCCTGCCGATGGTGTTCGTGCTGGCGCTCGCCGGCTCGCTCGCCGGGCAGAATCCGGTGCCGGTCACGGCGGGCACGCTGCGTACCGAAAAACCGCTGTTCACCGGCCTGCTGGTGGGCGCGATCCTGATCATCACCGGTCTCACGTACTTCCCGGCCCTCGCGCTGGGCCCGCTCGCCGAGGGGCTGGCGGCATGACCACGCGTACAGGCATTTCCACCCGTACAGGCATTTCCACCCGTACAGAGAAGCAAGAGGACTCGATGTCCACCGCCGCCACTCCGGCCCGGGCGCCGCACAGCGACGTACCCACCGGGCACAAGACCACCGAGAGCCGTGTCGGGGCGGGCCTCTTCGACCCCCGGCAGCTGGTGAAGTCGCTGCCGGACGCCTTCCGCAAGCTCGACCCGCGCGTGATGGTCAAGTCGCCCGTCATGTTCGTCGTCCTGGTCGGGTCCGTCCTGACGACCGTCTTCTCCTTCAAGGACCCGGGCGACTGGTTCGGCTGGGCGATCAGCGCCTGGCTCTGGCTGACCGTGATCTTCGCCAACCTGGCGGAGGCGGTGGCCGAGGGCCGCGGCAAGGCGCAGGCCGACACGCTCCGGAAGGCCAAGACCGACACCGTCGCGCGCCGGCTGCCGGCGGACGGCACCGCCGAGGAGCGGGTGCCCGGCACCGAACTGCACGTCGGCGACCTGGTCGTGTGCGAGGCGGGCGACATCATCCCGGGCGACGGTGATGTCGTCGAAGGTGTGGCCTCGGTGGACGAGTCGGCGATCACCGGTGAGTCGGCGCCCGTCATCCGCGAGTCCGGCGGCGACCGGTCGGCCGTCACCGGCGGTACGAAGGTGCTGTCCGACCGGATCGTCATCAGGATCATGACGAAGCCGGGTGAGACCTTCATCGACCGGATGATCAACCTGGTAGAGGGCGCGGCCCGGCAGAAGACCCCGAACGAGATCGCGCTGAACATCCTGCTCGCGTCGCTCACGATCGTCTTCCTGCTGGCCGTCGCCACGCTGCCGCCGTTCGCGGCCTACGCGGGCACGCACCTGACCATGGTCGTGCTGGTGGCCCTGCTCGTCTGCCTGATCCCCACCACGATCGGCGCGCTGCTGTCGGCGATCGGCATCGCGGGCATGGACCGGCTGGTGCAGCGCAATGTGCTCGCCATGTCCGGGCGCGCGGTCGAGGCCGCCGGTGATGTGTCGACGCTGCTGCTCGACAAGACGGGCACCATCACGCTCGGCAACCGGCAGGCCGCCGAGTTCGTGCCGGTGCGGGGCGTGACGGCCGCCGAGGTCGCGGACGCCGCCCAGCTCTCCTCGCTGGCCGACGAGACGCCCGAGGGCCGCTCCGTCGTCGTACTGGCGAAGGAGGAATACGGGCTACGGGAGCGTCAGCAGGGCGAGTTGGCGCATGCCGAGTGGGTCGCCTTCACCGCCCAGACGCGGATGTCCGGCGTGGACGTCGACGGACACAGGATCCGTAAGGGCGCCGTCGGTTCGGTCGTCGCCTGGGTCCAGGAGCGGGGCGGCACGGTCGCCGATGATGCGGTCGAGATCGCCGACCGCATCTCGGAAGCGGGCGGTACGCCGCTGCTCGTGGCCGTCGAGGACGCTGACGGCGCACGGGTCCTCGGCGTGGTCCACCTCAAGGACGTGGTCAAGGACGGCATGCGGGAGCGGTTCGACGAGCTGCGCCGCATGGGCATCAAGACGATCATGATCACGGGTGACAACCCGCTGACGGCCAAGGCGATCGCCGAGGAGGCGGGTGTCGACGACTTCCTCGCGGAGGCCACGCCCGAGGACAAGATGGCCCTCATCAAGCGCGAGCAGGCGGGCGGCAAGCTCGTCGCGATGACCGGCGACGGTACGAACGACGCGCCCGCGCTGGCCCAGGCGGACGTCGGCGTGGCGATGAACACCGGTACGTCGGCCGCCAAGGAGGCCGGCAACATGGTCGACCTCGACTCCAACCCGACCAAGCTCATCGAGATCGTCGAGATCGGCAAGCAACTCCTTATCACCCGAGGCGCGTTGACGACGTTCTCCATCGCCAACGACGTCGCGAAGTACTTCGCGATCATCCCCGCGCTGTTCGCGGCGGTCTACCCGGGCCTGGACAAGCTGAACATCATGCAGCTCTCCTCGCCCGACTCCGCCATCCTGTCAGCGGTCATCTTCAACGCGCTGATCATCATCGCGCTCGTGCCGCTCGCCCTGCGGGGTGTGCAGTACCGGCCGGTGAGCGCCGACAGGATGCTCCGCCGCAACCTCGGGATCTACGGCCTGGGCGGGCTCATCGCCCCCTTCGTCGGCATCAAGATCATCGACGTACTCATCTCTCTGATCCCCGGAGTCGGCTGATCGCCATGAACAACTCGGTCATCAACACCGCCCGGCTGCTCGCGGCGGGCCTGCGGGCCCTCCTCGTACTGACCGTGGTGACGGGCATCCTCTACCCGCTGGTCATCACCGGCGTGGCCCAGGGGCTGTTCAACGGCAAGGCGAACGGCTCCGAGATCACGTACCAAGGCAAGGTCGTCGGCTCCTCGCTCATCGGCCAGGCGTACAACCTGCCGCTGAAGAAGGGGCAGGAAACCCCGGAGCCCGACCTGAAGTGGTTCCAGGCGCGCCCGCAGAACGGCCTCGGCACCAACAGCGTCAACACGCAGTACAAGCTGATCCTGTCCGGTGCCACCAACCGCTCCGGCGACAACAAGGATCTGGTCGACTGGGTCAAGGCCGCCAAGGCCGCGGTCGTCAAGGACAACTCGGTGCCCGGCTACACGGTCAAGCCCTCCGACGTCCCCGCCGACGCGGTGACGTCCTCAGGCTCCGGACTGGACCCGGATATCTCCCCGCAGTACGCCGACCTCCAGGTGCACCGCGTCGCGGAGAAGAACGGCCTGTCCGTCGCGCGGGTCCAGAAGCTCGTGGCCGAGCACACCGAGGGCCGCACTCTGGGCTTCATCGGCGAGCCCCGGGTGAACGTCCTCGAACTCAACATCGCGCTCAGGGAACTCGTGGCGAAGAGCTGACGGCGCTCTCGTCGCCGTCCTCGCCTCGGCCTTGCAACCGGATACTTCGCCTCGTTACCTTGCGTCCGAATCCGGCGAGGGAGTCGGTGCTGACCAGCGCATCGGTGTCGGCGGAACAGGGGCGGGCAGGGGCGGGCATCGAGTGACGGCGCAGGACAAGGCGCACCCGGATGCGCAGTACGGTCTGCTGACGGGCATCGCCGCTGAGGCGGGTGTGTCCCTCAGCACGTGTCGAAGGTGGTGCACCGGCGTCGTGACGTCGGTGCCGCGACGCGTGCCCGTGTCGAGGAGTTGCTGGCGCGCCACGGGTACGTGCGCCCGTGGGAGCGGAACCCCGCGGTCCCGCGGCAGATCATCGCGGTGTTCCGGGATCTGTCCGGCCCCTACACGCTGGAGGTCGTCCGGGGGATCGTGGACGCGGCGGCGGAGCTCGGCGTCGACGTCATCACCGGGACCACGGGCAGGCGCTCGATATCCCAGTGGCTGGAGCAGTGCGTGGCGCTCGACGCGGCGGGGCTGATCATCGTCATCTCGATGCTGGCGGAGGACGACCAGCGCCGCATCGTCGAGCAGCGGCTTCCGGTGGTGCTGGTCGATCCGCTCAGCGCGCCCACGCTCGACATCCCGAGCATCGGTGTGACGAACTGGAGCGGAGCCAGGGACGCGGTGCAGCACCTGCTGGGCCCGGGCACACCCGGATCGGCATGGTCGCGGGCCGGTCGCACTCCCTGGCCGGGTCGGCGCGGCTGCACGGCTACCGGGCCGCACTGGAGGAGGCCGGGATTGCCTGCGACCCGGACCTCGTGCGCTCGACCGATTTCGACTTCGACGAGGCGCTGGTCGCCGGCCTGCGGATCCTGCGCAGCGACCACCCGCCCACGGCCGTCTTCGCGGCCAGCGACGCGCAGGCGCTCGGCGTCCTGGAGGCAGCCCGCCAGCAGGGGCTGAGCGTGCCGGACGACCTGGCGGTCATGTCCTTCGACGACACCCGGGCGGCCGCCATGTCCTGTCCGCCGCTGAGTGCGGTGCGCCAGCCGTTCGGGGAGCTGGGCCACGAGGCGACCCGGGTGCTCATGCAGCTGGCCGAGGGCCGGCCGCCCGCGTCCTCGCGGATCGAGCTGGCGACGCAACTCGCGGACGTCGACGTCCGTTCGCCGCAGGGGCTCTTGATGCCGCGTCAGTTGAGCGGCTCACGAGGAACCGAGCAGGGCGCGAGAGCCGCTAGAGCTGACCATATGGACGATTTGCCCCTTTTCTACTAAAACTCCCTTCCGTTCCATTAGCTCAACTTTCTGTGCTTTGAATAGCGTTGTGGGGCGAGAAATGTCGTCTCGTCAGTGATATGCCTCACGTCGAGATGATCTGTCCCGTTTTCTGCTTGTCTCGCTTCTTGTGTCATCCGGCCTTCGGGTAAAGGGAGTTGGGCTGCCGGGTGGCCGGCAGGCAGCCCACCCCGCCCCCGCTGGATTCGCCATGTGTATTTCCGTGTGTGAATTCGGCCCTTGTTCCGCCCGGGCGTTCTCGCTTACGTTTCACGCCAATCCGGGCGGCCCCGCCGAATCCTGTCGCCGCCACGGAAACCGCGATCAATCACGTATGGCAGGAGCGGGGAAACCAGGTAAGCCGCCGATCCGGAAACCGGACCGGCTAGGGGTGAAGCCGCATTCACACTGCGGCCGGGCATCTCCAGCCCGAACCCGACAGCTCACCTCGCAGGCGACGGAGAGGAATTTGTCATGCGTGCAAAGGGAAAGCACCGTCGCCCCAGGGCCAATCCGCTTGCTCGAGGCCTCGTCGCCCTGGGCGCGGGTGGTGCCGTATTCGCCGTACCGCTGACGGCGGTGACCCAAGCCGAAGCGGCACCGGCGGTGCAGTCCGCCGCCGCTGCGGCGGCGCTCTCGCCCGCCGCCGCCCTGAACACCGCCACGACCACATACACCGTGGTCAAGGGCGACACCTTGGCCAAGATCGCACGCGCGCAAAACCTGAAGGGCGGCTGGAAGAAGCTGTACGAGGACAACCGGGCAGTCATCGGCAACGACCCGTCGAAGATCTACGCGGGCCTAAAGCTGACGCTCGGTGAGAAAGCCACACCGCAGACGTCGACCACTACCGCTGCCGCCACGCAGGCGTCCGCCAAGACGTACGCCAACAACCTCGACGGCTGGATCAGGCAGTCGCTCGACATCATGGCCGCGCAGGGCATTCCCGGCACCTACGACGGAATCCACCGGAACATCATGCGCGAGTCCTCGGGCAATCCGCGGGCCGTCAACAACTGGGACTCCAACGCCGCAAAGGGAACGCCCTCCAAGGGCCTCCTCCAGGTGATCGACCCCACGTTCCGCGCCTATCACGTGCCCGGTACGTCGTGGGACATTTTCGACCCGGTCGCCAACATCACTGCTGCGTGCAACTACGCGGCCAAGAGGTACGGCTCGATGGACAACGTCTTCGGTGCCTACTGACGTACCGCGGAAATCCAGGTAAAACGCGCGCACCGATCCCGTTCATGGCCGATCCGAAGGGGTAGCCGAACGGCAAGAAAGCGGCCGACCTGTGATGCGACCATGCTCGGCCCGCCACCGGGACCCGCGCCCTGAGCGATCGGGTCCCGGTGGACGGGCCGAGGACGCGGACAAGGAGGGCCACCGTGGAATTCGATGTGACTGTGGAGATCCCGCAGGGGTCCCGTAACAAGTATGAGATGGATCACTCGATGGGGCGGATCCGTCTGGATCGGATGCTCTTCACCTCCACGCAATACCCGGCCGACTACGGATACATAGACGGCACCCTCGGGGGCGACGGCGACCCCCTGGACGCTCTGGTCATCACCGGTGACCCCACGTTCCCGGGCTGCGTCATCGAGTGCAGGGCGATCGCGATGTTCGTCATGCGCGACGAGAAGGGCATGGACCAGAAGGTCCTGTGCGTGCCCGCCCACGACCCGCGCTACGCCGCCGTCCAGGACATCGGTGACGTCCCGGAGTTCGACCGGCTGGAGATCACCCACTTCTTCGAGGTCTACAAGGACCTGGAACCCGGCAAGTCCGTCGAGGGCTCCCACTGGGAAGGCCGCGACCAGGCCTACGCCGAGATCGAGGCGTCCCGCCGGCGCGCCGACCGGAGCCAGACCGTCGGACCAGGCTGAACGGGGACTCGATGGACGGTGCTCCATGGTCATGCCAAGCCACCGCGGTCGCGGCCGGCCCCTGGACAGGGTGAGGCCAGGAGGCAACCGTGAAGCTGTCCTTTCTTGAACCGCTGTACGCACGGCCGGGCCCCTATGCCTGCGCCTATGTGGACACCTCCCGGAACATCGAGGACCCGGAAACCGCCAACGACCTGCGACGACGTCATGTGCGCGACGACCTGACCGCACAGGGCGCCGACACCGCCACCGTCGCTGCCGTGGCCGCCGTGATCGGGACCGACAGGGCCGTCCCGGGCCGGCACGGCCAGGCGGTCTTCGCGGCGCACGGACGGCTGGCTCTGGTCGCGGAGCTGCCCGATCCGCCCGTCCGTGACCTGGCCGAGTTCACCTCACTGCCCGATGCCATGCCGCTGGCGGTTCAGCATGCACCGGACATCCCGTACGCGGCTGTCGTCGTGCACCGCGTCGACCAGCGAGGCGAGACCGGCGTCGAGGAGGAACTGCAGGCCGACCTGGAGACAGGCAGGTGGCCCATCAGCAGGGTCACTCCCGGCACCCATGCCCGTCGGCGCATCCCCGCGGCGGACTGGCAGAGGGGCGTCGCACAGGTCGTCGGCGAGCTGGAGGAACTGGCTGACCGGGGCGGCGCCGAGGTGATCGTCGTATGCGGTGAGGTGTGGGCGCGTGGCGTCCTGCTCCACCGGCTGCCCCGGCGCCTGAGCGAGCGCACGGTCGTCGCCGAGGGCGGCACGGGAGAAGACGGCGACGGCCGGGCGCTGCTCGAGGGGGAACTCGCCGAGCTGTTCCGTGGACGCATGGCGGTACGGGACCGGGCCCAGGCGGAGACGTTCATGGCGCACCGCGCCCGGTACGGCAGTGCGGCGGAGGGTATGGCGGCCACCGTCGCCGCGCTGCAGCGAAGCCAGGCGAGGTCGCTCCTGATCAACGAGCGTACGGAGTTCAGCACGCGGGTGTGGACCGGACCTCAGCCGACGCACATCGCGCTCTCCCCTGCCGACCTGCGGTCCTTCGGCGTGAGCGCCGTCGAGGAGCAGCCGGCCGACGCCGCCCTGATCCGCGCGGCCGTCGGTACGGGCGCCGAGCTGGTCGTCGTACCGCCGCAGGAGGAACCGCGGCTGGCCGACGGCGTCGGGGTGTTGCTGCGCTACTCCGACACCGCCACGACCTGGGTGTCGTGACCCGGCGGCCGCGCGGGCGATACCAGGGGGCCGCGCCGGCGCCCCCGCCCCGCAGGAAGCAGCTGGACGCATCCCCTTGAAACTGACGTCACGTCACCTTCTAGCGTGAGCCTCGCACCCCTGGGAGGAGACGGATGGCAGAGCGGGACGAGAGCATTCGGCGGATCGGCGAGCTGGCGCGCGAGACCGGCCTCACCGTACGGACACTGCGCCACTACGACCAGCTCGGACTGCTGTCGCCGTCCGCGCGGACGTCCGGCGGGCACCGCTGCTACACCGGCGGCGACGTCCGGCGGCTGCACCGCATCCTGTCGCTGCGGAGCTTCGGGTTCTCGCTGGGCCAGATCCGGGAGACGCTGGCCGCCGAACCGGACCACGACCCGGCCGAGCTGGTCCGGCGGCAGCTGGACGTGGTCGAGGAGCGGCTTCGGCAGACCCTGGAACTGCGGTCCCGCCTGCTTGGGGTGCTCGGCGCGCTCGGCCGGACGGCCGGGACGTCTACCGAACAGTTCCTGCAGGTGATCGAGGAGATGACGACCATGACCCAACCGCTGACACCGGAGCAGGCCGCCAGGCTGATCGAGGCCCGTAGGAAGTGGGCTGCCGGGCTCGGCGAGGAGGAGCTCGCCGAACTCAACCGGAAGCGTGATCAGGTGTTCGCCGGGCTCGGCGACGAGGAACGGCGTCGGCTGACGGAACAGCGCCGGCGGATGCTCCCGCTGACCGTCGGCGGGTCGGATGCGGACGACGGCGGGTCGGATGCGGACGACGGCGGGACGGATGGGGACGGCTGAGGCCGATGTTCCGCCCAGTGCCTCGGATGCACCGCTGATCCGCCGGAGTGAGAATGGACGTGGGCCAAGGCATCAGGAGGCGACCGGGGAGTCGCGTCGTGGCACATCGATCGGATGCCGTGGCGCCCCTCCGCGCCTCCGGGGGCCGATCCGCTGCCAAGGAGGCTGTCATGACCAATGCGCGAGACGTCATGCATACCGGTGCGGACTGTGTGGGCGAGCACGACACGCTGGACGCCGCGGCGCGACGCATGCGGGACCTCGATGTGGGCGCGCTGCCGATCTGCGGTGACGACGACAAGCTGCACGGCATCATCACCGACCGCGACATCGTGGTGAAGTGCCTGGCTGCCGGGGGTGACCCGACGAAGATGACCGCCGGTGAACTGGCACAGGGCAAGCCCGTCACGGTGAAGGCGGACGCGGACATCAAGCAGGTGCTGCAGACGATGGAGGAGCACCGGATCCGCCGCGTTCCGATCATTGACGAGAACAAGCGGCTGGTCGGCATGATCAGCGAGGCCGACCTGGCGCGCAACCTGCCGGAGAAGGAGGTGGGCCGGTTCGTCGAGGCCGTTGTGGCATACAGCATCTGACCTGCTACGGCACGGAGTACGCCAGGAGCCACACTCAGTACGCCTCTCGACACACCTCGGGGGCGCGGAAGTTGTCGCATTCGTCCGGGGCAGCGGTGCCGCCTCGCGAGCCGGTTCCGCGCCCCAACTCCGCAGTCGTGCCGGCCTTTTGACCCCACTGGTGATTCGGACAGCCGTCGCAAGGGTGAATCCAAAACGCCTGAGGCGTGAGCGGATTGTGAATGCGTCACCACATCCGAACGCATTTACAAGAAACGCCAGGCTTCGCCACCCCTTCCGCACCGTAGAAATATCTACCAGCATGAGCGCGTCGGGACCGGGTCCACGAATCCGAACAGATTTGTGCCCGGCGTGAGTTGATCGCCCGTCCGATCATGCAGACCAGATATTTCGATGGAGGAGGGTCATGAGGAATTCGGCCACGAGGCAAGCCATGGAGTGGCTCGCCGCGGCCGCGAAGGATCCCCGGGCATGCAAACGGGAGTGGGAATACGGCGAACACGGGACGGTGGTACTGGCTTCGGGACGGTTCTGGGACGTGCTCAGCGTTCCCGAGGAGCTAGGCCTGCTCACGCTGGACACCCTGCTGCGCACCCCGCAGTACGAGCCCGGGCCCACACTCGCGGATTTCGCATCCCACAGAGTCGGCTTCTTCCTGCCGCCGGATCCGGCCTGCCGCTGGATCGGCTCCGGTATCCGCTACGCAGGCAAGGGCTCCTGGGTCGCCGTGCCGCCCCCCTACCGGTCCGGGCGGTCCCTGCAGTGGCTTGTCCCGCCCGACGGCAGCGGCGATCTGCACACCCCCGCCGCGCTCGAACTGGCGCTCCGTCAGGCGACGGGCGAGCTCGCCGTCATCGTCAGCAGGGAGGGGGCCGATCCTGGCAGCCGCTCCGGGGATTTCCCAGCTCAGAGCTTGCGCCCTCAGGGCTAGCGGCCTCAGGGTCCCGGAGGCTCGTGCCCGCAGGGTCGGCGTCCCAGGGACTCGCCCCTCGCCCCGTGCCGGTTTGCCGGCCCGGGCGATGTAGTACACCTTGAGCGGATCTCCTTCGCTCCCGGACCGCAGAATCGGCGGATCCGGTATCGCGCAGCATGCGGACGGGCCGTCTGCCTGCCCCACACCGTGCCGAGGCCCGCACCGTATCGCTCCCAGGCGCGCATCCATCACTGACGCAGGCGTCCATGACGCCCATCCCGCACGCGGAGTTCGGTCAGTGTTCTCGTTTCACTCCGTGTCGCTGTTGGGCTGAACGGGTGACTGCTTGTAAGAATTGGCCGGTGCAGACAATGAGGACGAGCCCGGACGGGGTGGGGGCATGAACAGCCACGACGTCACCGACGAACAGTGGGAAGGGCTCGCCCAGGTCGTACCGCTGCGAAACCGCGACGAATGGCCGTCCTGGCCGGGGCATCGAGCGCTGCCGGACGCGGAGACCGAGACGAACCGGCGCTTCGTGGTGCTGCGCGTCAACGTGTTCGCCGACGCCCGGAAGGTCGCGGAGACCCTGATGGCGCAGGTCCCGGTCCTGCTGGACCTGACCGGCGCGGAGACCGAAGTCGCCAAGCGCGTCTTGGACTTCGCCAGCGGCGTCGTCTTCGGCCTCGGCAGCGGCATGCACCGCGTCGACCGCAACGTCTTCCTGCTGGCTCCGCCCGGGACCGAGGTCCAGGGGCTCGTCGCCGGGGCAGGGAGGCGCGGCGTGTGAGGCCCGTGGCTGCGACGGACGAGGGCCGGGCCCGGCGGCGTAAGCGCGGCCGTTGACCGGCGTGCCGTCCCGGACCGGCCCGGACGTCGACACCGCTGCAGAGACGGTCCCCCGATCGTAGGAAAACCGCTCCAGCGGAACGATTCTCCTGATTCTTCGCTGCTTACGGTCCCGGACATGACCGTGCTCTCCCGAGGCGCGACCCCGGCGGCGCCCGCGACGCGTCAGGACCGGCCGAGCATCACCGAACTCAGGCTCTCCGCCTTCGCGTCACACCGCCGCGCCGTCTTCCCGCTCGGCCCGCTCACCTTCTTCGCCGGGCCCAGCGGCACCGGCAAGTCAAGTGCCCTGCGGGCGTACGAGGCACTGGCGCGGCTCGCCGGCGGGGCGGAGCTCGGCGAGGTCTTCCCCGACCCGATCGCCTGCGTGCCCGAGCGCGCCAGGCCGGACGCCCAGCAGCGGCGCGGATTCCGCCTCGGCTGTACGGTCGACGGCCCGGCCGGTGCCGTACGGCTCGACGTCGCCGTACAGGCCGAGCCAGAACTGCGCATCGTCGGCGAGCGGTTGACGGCCGGCGGGCTCACGCTGCTCGAGACGGCACTGCGCGACCCGGGGCGGCGCGCCGTCCAGGCCGCCTGGTACACCGCGGGCACCTCTCCGGTGACCCGCGCCCCGCTGCCCGACGACCGGCTCGGCACGGCGCTGCTGCCGCTCCGTGTCGCGGGCAAGACGGACGGCCAGCGCCATGTGCTCGCCGCGGCGGAACAGGTGGTGGTCGCGCTGCGGTCGGTCTTCGCCTGCGACCCGCTGCCCCGGCGCATGCGCGGCGCGGTGCCGCTCGACGAGGGGCGGCTGCTCGGCGGCTGCGACAACCTCGCCGAGGTCCTGTGGCGCACCCGGTCGGAGTGCGGCCAGCGGCACGCGCAGCTGGTCGCGGCGGTACGGGCGGGCTGCGCGGGCAGCGTCGCGGACGTACGGGCGGAGCAGCTGGACAGCCGGACGGTGCGCGCGGTGCTCGACCGGGGCGACGGCGTGCGCACTCCCACGGGGCGGCTCGGCGACGGTGAGCTGCGGTTTCTGGCGCTGGCTCTCGTGCTGCTCACCGGGCCGGGCGTCCTGGAGGTCGATCCGGTGGCCGAGGTGCCGCAGGCGCTGCAGTGCCTCACGGTGCTTGTCGACGGTTTCGACCGCTGCCTGGACGAGCGGCAGTTGCGGGAGCTCGCGAGGCTGGCCGTCCTGACCTGCGAGCGTGGGCACATCCGGCTGGTGGGGGCGGTACAGAACGCGTCATGGGCCGCTGAGGCGGACGGTGTCACGGTGGTAGACCTGGACCGTGAAAGAACTTGATGTGGCGGGGCTGCAGCGCCGACTGGCCGAGTTCGCGGCCGCCCGTAACTGGCAGCAGTACCACACGCCGAAGAACCTGGCCGCCGCGCTCAGCGTGGAGGCGTCCGAGCTGGTCGAGATCTTCCAGTGGCTGACGCCGGAGGAGTCGGCCGCGGTGATGGACCACCCCGAGTCGGCGCACCGGGTGACGGACGAGGTCGCCGACGTCCTCGCGTATCTGCTGCAGCTGTGCGAGGTGCTCGGGATCGATGCGCTGGCGGCGCTGGACGCCAAGATCGACCGCAATGAGCGGCGGTTTCCGATCCCTTGAAGCCCTCGACGCGGGTGAAGCCGTTGAAGCGTTGAAGCCCTGAGCCGTTGAAGTCCCGAGCCATTGAAGCCCTGGGCCGTTGAGGCCTGGAAGCCCTTGAATGCGCCGGGAGCCGCCCCTTTAGGGGCTGATGCGCCGCGGAGACCCGCCCTTCGTCACTCTCCGGAGTGGTTGAGTTGTCCACATCTTGTTTTCTGTCCACAGATTCCGGACGACCTCTGGCTTTTCATTTCCTGGCAACTCACTCTGGGTAGTGGACACAGGAGTGCGGGCAGCGCGCGACAGCGCGTGCGGGACGGACGGGGGCGGCGATGGAGGCGGTGCGGCTCATCGAAGCGAACAGGCGTGCTCTGGCGCAGAGCCAAGGGGTGCCGGACATCGTGGTGGAGTCATGGCAGGCGCAGGCGCTGGCCCAGGCGATCGGGAGCCGGCTGGCGGTCACCGGGCCGCCCGAATTACGGGGCGAGGCGCTCGGCCTGAGCGAGGTGGGCGGCAGAGGCTGCGGCGCGCTGGGCGCGCCGACGCTGGGCGTCGGGGAGATACGGGCGGCGCAGCTGACCGAGATCGGCGACGCGCGCCGGGCGCTCCTCGGCCTCGGCGCCCTGCTGGGCGAGGTCGGCATCGCCCTCGTCGGTATCGCCTGCTCCGCGGATGAGGAAGGGGCGTACTGGCAGTGCATGGAGGCGATCGACGCGGCTGACGAGTGCCGAGACCGGGTGCTGGAGATGCTGCGCCGGCTCGCGGTGCGGGAGCAGAGCGTGCCGGAACCGGAGCCGGATTCGGCGGCCGGGTAGGGGCGGGGGCGGAGGGGGCGAAGGGCGTGGCGGAGGAGGGAGGCGTGTGATCGACCGCCGCCCGCCCCGTGCGGTGCATGACGAGGCCGGTGGGACTCAGGGGACGCATGGCACGTCGGGTGCACCACCGTGCAGGATGGAGGTATGGATCTTCGCATCTTCACCGAGCCCCAGCAGGGGGCTACCTACGACACTCTTCTGACCGTGGCCAAGGCCACCGAGGACCTCGGATTCGACGCGTTCTTCCGGTCGGACCACTATCTCCGGATGGGGTCCGTCGACGGGCTGCCGGGTCCCACCGACGCCTGGATCACGCTCGCCGGGCTGGCCCGGGAGACCAAGCGGATCCGGCTCGGCACGCTCATGACGGCCGGCACCTTCCGGCTGCCCGGCGTGCTGGCGATCCAGGTGGCGCAGGTCGACCAGATGTCGGGCGGCCGCGTCGAACTCGGCCTCGGCGCTGGCTGGTTCGAGGAGGAGCACAAGGCGTACGGCATCCCGTTCCCCAAGGAGAAGTTCGCCCGGCTCGAGGAGCAGCTGGCGATCGTCACCGGTCTGTGGGGCACGGAGGTCGGCAAGACCTTCAGCCACGACGGCGAGTACTACCAGCTGACCGACTCGCCGGCGCTGCCGAAGCCGGCGCAGGCCAAGGTGCCGGTGCTCATCGGCGGACACGGCGCGACGCGCACGCCGCGGCTCGCCGCCCAGTACGCCGACGAGTTCAACATGCCGTTCGCCTCGATCGAGGACAGCGAGCGGCAGTTCGGCCGGGTGCGGGCGGCAGCGGAGGCGGCCGGCCGCAAGGGCAGCGACCTGGTGTACTCCAACGCGCTGGTCGTGTGTGTCGGCAAGGACGACAGTGAGGTCGCGCGCAGGGCCGCAGCGATCGGACGGGAGGTGGACGAGCTCAAGGCCAACGGCCTCGCCGGGTCCCCGGCCGAGGTGGTGGAAAAGCTCGGGCAGTACGCGGCGATCGGCTCGCAGCGGGTCTATCTGCAGATCCTCGATCTGGACGACCTGGACCACCTGGAGCTGATCTCGTCGCAGGTGATGTCGCAGCTGTCGTAGCGGCAGGCCGCAGGCGGCAGGCCGCAGCGGTCGCGGACGCCCTCGGCCATCACGGAACCTGCCGAGGCGGAGGCCGGAAATTCCTTGGTCGGCACGGACGGAACGCGACCATACTCGTACACGTGTTCCTGACGATCAGTACCACCGGAACCCCAGAGCGCCCCGCGACCGACCTCGGGTTTCTGCTGCACAAGCATCCCGACAACGCGCAGGCGTTCTCGACCTCCTACGGCACCGCGCACGTCCTGTACCCCGAGGCGTCCGCGCAGCGCTGCACGGCGGCGCTGCTGCTGGAGGTGGATCCTGTGGCACTGGTGCGGCGGGGCAAGGGCAAGGGGCGCGGAGGCGCACCGGACGCCGCGCTCGCGCAGTACGTGAACGACCGCCCGTACGCCGCGTCGTCGCTGCTCGCCGTGGCGCTGAGCAGGGTGTTCTCCAGCGCGATGAAGGGGCAGTGCACTGCCCGGCCCGAGCGGGCCGGGCAGCCGCTGCCGCTGCGCATCGAGGTGCCCGCGCTGCCCGCGCGCGGCGGCGCCGAACTGGTGCGTGCGCTCTTCGAACCGCTCGGCTGGACGGTCACCGCGGACGCCGTCCCGCTGGACGAGCAGTTCCCCGAGTGGGGCGACTCGCGCTACGTACGCCTGGTACTGGAGGGGGAGCTGAGGCTGGCGGAGGCGCTGCGGCACCTCTATGTCCTGCTGCCGGTGCTCGACGACGCCAAGCACTACTGGGTCGCGTCCGACGAGGTCGACAAGCTGCTGCGGGCCGGTGACGGCTGGCTGGCCGAGCACCCGGAGCACAAGCTGATCACCAACCGCTATCTCTCGCGGCGCTGGTCGCTGACCCGTGCGGCAATGGAGCGGCTGGAGCTGGTGCGGCTCGCGGAGGCGGACGACACAGAGGTCGAGGAGATCGACAACGCCGTCGACGAGTCCACCGACACCGAAGACAGGCCCGTACCGCTGGCCGCGCAGCGACGCCAGGCGATCCTCGAGGCACTGCGCGAGGCCGGCGCCGGCCGGGTGCTCGATCTTGGCTGCGGGCAGGGTCAGCTCGTGCAGGAACTGCTGAAGGACAGCCGGTTCAAGGAGATCGTCGGCGTCGACGTGTCGGTGCGGGCGCTCACCACGGCCGCGCGGCGGCTGAAGCTGGAGCGGATGGGCGAGCGGCAGGCGGGGCGGGTCACACTCCTCCAGGGCTCGCTGGCCTACACCGACACCCGGCTCAAGGGGTACGACGCGGCGGTGCTCTGCGAGGTCGTCGAGCACGTCGACCTGGCACGGCTGCCCGCCCTGGAGTACGCCGTCTTCGGCTCGGCACGCCCGCGGACCGTGCTGGTGACGACGCCGAACGTCGAGTACAACGTGCGCTGGGAGACCCTTCCGGCCGGCCACGCCCGCCACGGCGACCACCGCTTCGAGTGGACTCGGGATGAGTTCCGCGGCTGGGCGGGCCGAGTGGCCGAGCGGCACGGGTACGAGGTGGAGTTCGCTCCCATAGGCCCGGACGACCCCGAGGTGGGGCCGCCCACGCAGATGGCCACGTTCCGTTTGAAGACGGGGCCGGAGGCCCCGAAGAACACCGCACAGCCGGTCGAGGACACCCCACAGGACACCCCACAGGACGCCCCTCGGGAAGCGAAGGAGGAGAAGGCCGCATGACGAACCAGTACGAGAAGGGCACCGGCACCGCCGGCAGCAGCCCCCGCATCCTGGGCGTGACCGACCTGTCCCTCGTGGTCCTCGTCGGAGCCTCCGGATCGGGCAAGTCCACCTTCGCGCGCAAGCACTTCAGGCCCACCGAGATCATCTCCTCGGACTTCTGCCGCGGCCTGGTCGCCGACGACGAGAACGACCAGAGCGCCAGCAAGGACGCCTTCGATGTCCTGCACTACATCGCGGGCAAGCGGCTCGCGGCCGGCCGGCTCACCGTCGTCGACGCGACGAGCGTGCAGCAGGAGAGCCGCAAGCAGCTGATCCAGCTGGCCCGGCAGTACGACGTGCTGCCCATCGCCATCGTCCTCGACGTGCCCGAGGAGGTGTGCGCCGAGCGGAACGCCGCCCGCTCCGACCGGGCCGGGATGCCGCGCCGCGTCATCCAGCGGCACATCCGCGAACTGCGCCGATCGCTCAGGCACCTGGAGCGCGAGGGCTTCCGCAAGGTGCACATCCTGCGCGGCGTCGAGCAGGTCGAGGCGGCGCAGGTGGTAAGGGAGCGACGCCTCAACGACCTGACCCACCTCACCGGACCGTTCGACATCATCGGCGACATCCACGGCTGCAGCTCCGAGCTGGAGGCGCTGCTCGGCAAGCTCGGCTACGTCGACGGCGCCCACCCCGAGGGCCGTACGGCCGTCTTCGTCGGCGACCTCGTGGACCGCGGACCGGACACACCGGGTGTGCTGCGGCGCGTGATGTCCATGACCGCGTCGGGCAACGCCCTGTGCGTGCCCGGGAACCACGAGAACAAGCTCGGACGTTGGCTGAAGGGCAGAAAGGTCCAGCACACGCACGGTCTGGCGGAAACCGTCGAGCAGCTCGAGGGGGAGAGCGAGGAGTTCAGGAAGCAGGTCGGGGAGTTCGTCGACGGGCTCGTCAGCCACTACGTGCTCGACGGCGGCCGGCTCGTTGTCTGCCACGCGGGCTTGCCGGAGAAGTACCACGGCCGTACGTCGGGCCGGGTCCGCTCGCACGCGCTGTATGGGGACACGACCGGCGAGACCGACGAGTTCGGGCTGCCCGTGCGCTACCCGTGGGCCGAGGACTACCGCGGCCGCGCCGCAGTGGTCTACGGCCACACACCCGTGCCCACCGCCACCTGGCTCAACAACACGATCTGCCTCGACACCGGCGTGGTGTTCGGCGGCAAGCTCACCGCCCTGCGCTGGCCGGAGCGGGAGCTCGTCGACGTACCGGCCGAGAAGGTCTGGTACGAACCGGCCAAGCCGCTGGCGACCGAGGCGCCCGGCGGGCACGAGGGCCGGCCGCTGGACCTTGCCGACGTGCACGGCCGCCGGGTCGTGGAGACCCGGTACGCCGGCCGCGTCTCGGTGCGCGAGGAGAACGCGGCCGCGGCGCTGGAGGTCATGAGCCGGTTCGCCGTCGACCCGAGGCTGATGCCGTACCTGCCGCCGACGATGGCGCCGACCGCGACTTCGCGTATCGAGGGCTACCTGGAGCATCCTGCGGAGGCTTTCGCGCAGTACGCGGCCGACGGGGTCGCGCGGGTCGTGTGCGAGGAGAAGCACATGGGCTCGCGTGCGGTGGCGCTGGTGTGCCGGGACGCGGACGTGGCGCGCGAGCGCTTCGGCGCGACGGCCACCACGGGTGGTGAGGCGGGCGTGACCGGCTCCCTCTACACCCGTACCGGCCGCCCGTTCTTCGACGACGCGAGCGTCACCGAGGAGATCCTCGGACGGCTGCGCGCCGCCGTGACCCAGGCCGGTCTGTGGGAGGAGCTGGAGACCGACTGGCTGCTGCTCGACGCGGAGTTGATGCCCTGGACGCTCAAGGCGTCCGGGCTGCTGCGCACGCAGTACGCGGCCGTGGGCGCCGCCTCCGATGCCGTCTTCCCCGACGCGATCGCCGTCCTGGAGGCGGCCGCGGCGCGCGGGGCCGAGGTGGTCGATCTCCTCGCCAGGCAGAGGGAACGGGCCGCGGACGCCGCCGCGTTCACGGACGCCTACCGACGCTACTGCTGGACGACCGAGGGTCTGGAGGGCGTGCGTCTGGCGCCGTTCCAGATCCTCGCCGTCCAGGGTCGGAGCCTGGCCTCGCTGCCGCACGACGAGCAGCTGTCGCTGATCGACCGCATGGTCGAGCACGACGGCAGCGGCCTGCTGCAGACCACCCGCAGGCTTTTCGTGGACACCGGCGACTCGGCATCCGTCCAGGCGGGCACCGACTGGTGGCTGGAGATGACCGGCCGCGGCGGCGAGGGCATGGTCGTCAAGCCCGTCGAGGCCCTGGTCCGCGACGGGCAGGGCAGGCTGGTGCAGCCGGGCATCAAGTGCCGCGGCCGCGAGTACCTGCGGATCATCTACGGTCCCGAGTACACGCGCCCGGACAACCTGGAGCGGCTCCGCGGCCGCTTCCTCGGCCACAAGCGCTCGCTCGCGCTGCGCGAGTACGGCCTCGGCCTCGAGGCACTGGACCGGCTTGCGGCGGGCGAGCCGCTGTGGCGGGTCCACGAGGCGGTGTTCGCGGTGCTGGCACTGGAGTCGGAGCCGGTGGACCCTCGGCTCTGAGCCGGTGGACCCTCGGCTCTGAGCCGGTGGACCCTCGGCTCTGAGCCGGTGGACCCTCGGCTCTGAGCCGTTGGATCCACGCCTGTGGCAGCCGGGCCCGCCCCTGCCGCCCCGCTTGTCGCCTCAAACCCGCCTGGTTAACCGGGAGTTGGCGTGCTAACTTCGCTGGGCGGTACAGACAGG
This sequence comes from Streptomyces sp. NPDC002896, assembly GCF_040295225.1. Taxonomy (NCBI): domain Bacteria; kingdom Bacillati; phylum Actinomycetota; class Actinomycetes; order Kitasatosporales; family Streptomycetaceae; genus Streptomyces; species Streptomyces sp. NPDC002896. The sequence goes on from NZ_JBEOVA010000015.1 coordinate 192,950, forward strand.
CGTACCGACTCATGGGGGACGGTCGGTGGAGGCAGGAGCGGGACGCGGTGGGCCCGGGGGCGATGCCAGGCGTGCGTCCGAGCGTGCGCTCGTGAACCTGCTGACCGATGCCCTGTGCCGGCTCGGCTGCACCGAGGACGCCCAGAGCCGCCTGGAACTGGCCCAGTCACTCGGGCAGGACCTCGGCCGCCCGATAGACCTGCAGGGCAGAAAACAGCGCCCGGACGTGGTCGCCCTGGTGCGTACGGCGCTGAGCGTCCCGGACGGTGAACTCGTGTTGGCGGACGTCGTCCACGCCTACGAGGGTCCGGACGCCGCCGCCGAACTGCACCGGCTCATCGCCACGGCGGCCCAGCAGCCACCTGCGGTGAGCCTCCAGCAGGGGCCGCTCAGCGCGTACGACATCCGTACCGCCCAGGGCCTGCTGGAGGCCGCCGAGGACGTCCTGCCCGCCGACCGGTTGCGCAACGACCTCGCCGCCGACGTCGTGTGCGAGGTGCCTCTCCACCGCACTCCCAAACAGTTACTGCGCTACCTGGCGGAGTTCATGGTCGAACCGGACGGTCTGCCGCCGGCCGTCCTGCTCCTCGACCACGCCGCCGAGCACGCAGTGGGCACCGAGCATGCCGGGGCCCTCACCGGCTGGGCAGACTCCTGGGCGCAGCACGCCGGCCTGACCCACGTCCTCGAGCAGCGGCGCCTCGGACGCGCCACCGCGGTCCTCGACCCGGAGATTCCGCGCTGCCTGATCGTCGCCGTGGACCCCGCCCGGGACACCTCCGAAGACATCGTCGTACGGTCCTGGTTCAACACGGGGCCGGGCCGCTGGGACCCGCAGCCGGCCGAGCCCGAGCACACCACCCTCGACGGACTCGCCCCCGCACTCGAACGGGCCCTGCGGCGGGCCTCGCGCCTGTGGGCCGACCAGCGCACCGACGGACCCGCCGAACGTCCCGACCCCGAACGCCCCGCGGCGTACGTCGAGTTCATGCTCCCGTACGAGCTGCTCAACCACGACATGGCCGGACTGAGGCTCCGTTTCGGGGACGGCGCGGCCATGTCGCTCGCGCTGAAATACGCAGTGCACCTACGCAGCCTGGACCGCATGCGCACGGACGACCCGGTCGTCATGGCGGCCTGGCGCGAGCGATGGCGCACACTGCGCCGGGACGGCGTGAAGGTCCACAGCTGGCTCGGGCCCGACCCCGGTGACCTGGCCAAATGGCAGACCGCACTCGCGGGCGAGCCCGGCTGTACGGCGGTCGTCCTCGACGCGCCAGGCGACGAGCCGGCCCTCACGGCGCTCAAGGCGGCGCTCGCGGAGGGCATCGGCCTCGCGGTCTGGGACCGCAGGGGGGTTTTCGCGCACGAGCGCAGGGAAGTGGTCAGTGCCGTGTTCGCCTCGGTCTCGACGTCCACCCAGATCCCCCTGGCGATCCAGCGGCTGAGGCGCCGGGCCGAGCACGACGTGGCGGGCCCGCTGCTCCTGGGCAAGCACATCGCCTTCTTCTGGGACGACCCGACGCGCCTCGTAGACGTCGACGCGGGAGCCGGCCTGACCCTGCACGGCGCGTCCGACACGGCCATGGACGCGCTCGTCGGCGCGGAGGCCGACGTATACGGCGATACCGTCGACGAGACCCTCGGCGGGCCGACCGGGCAGAGCGCGGGCTTCGGCGCCCACGAGAGCCGCGACCTCCACGAGACCAGCACCGCCGGCTCCGTCAACGGCTCCGGCGCTGTCCACCCCGATCGCGCGGCCGACCCCGGCGGAGAACCGCGCACCGACAGTGAGGAGGCACGGCCATGACGGCGCAGGAGGAGCGCGACCCGCACGCCTGGCGGGTGTTCCAAGCCACGGGCGTGCCCCCGAAGGGGAAGGCGCCGTCCCTGCCGAAGCCACCGGCCTGGCGCCGGTTCGCGGGCGGCCCCGCGCTGCCCGCACCGCCCGCGGACGAGGCCGCCGAGCTGCGCCGCCTCGGCCGCGTCGACATCACCCCGCACCTCGACGAGTCCGAGGTCGACACGGTCAACGCGGCCCTCCTGCTGCGCAGGCCGCTGCTCGTCACAGGCCCGCCCGGAGTCGGCAAGTCGACTCTGGCCTATCTGATCGCCCGTGAACTCGGCCTGGGCCGCGTCCTGTCGTGGAACATCGTCAGCCGCACCTCCCTGCGCGACGGCCTGTACGCCTACGACGCCATCGGCCGCGCCCAGGCCATAGCCGCGTGGCGGGCCGAGTCGCGCGCCGCCGGCCCCGACGACTCCCCGCGTCCACCTGCGCCGCCCGAGTCCTCACCGGAGCACATCGGCGGCCCCGTGGACCCGCAGCACCGACCGCCCAGGCTGGGCGACTTCATCACCCTCGGCCCGCTCGGCACCGCGCTGCTGCCCTACGACCGCCCCCGCGTCCTCCTGGTCGACGAACTCGACAAGAGCGACATCGACCTGCCCAACGACCTGTTGCACGCGCTCGAGAACGGCAGTTACGAGATCGCGGAGCTGGCCCGCGACGCCGCCGACACGGCGAGCGTCCACACCGACGATCTCGGCGGCCGCGCGGACATCCTGCGGGGCAGGGTGGAGTGCCGCCAGTTCCCGATCGTGGTGATCACCAGCAACGGCGAGCGTGAGTTTCCGGCCGCGTTCCGCAGGCGATGCCTGCCCCTGGATATGCGTATGCCGGGCAAGGAGCAGCTCCTGGCGATCGTGCGCAGCCACCTCGAGGCCGACGAGGAGCAGGCAGAGCCGCTGGTCGACCAGTTCCTGCAGCGGGTGCAGGGCGGCGGCACGCATTCCCTCGACCAACTACTCAACGCTGTCCAATTGACCACTATGGGTGGTTTCCAGGCGGACGGTAACGGGCGTAAGCTCGTGGAGTCGTTGCTCCGCGACCTCGCGAAGGGCCGCTGAATTGAACGGCTTTCCCAGGGAGCGTTCACCCGGTCCAGGCGAGGGCGACACCGGCCGGGCGGTTCCGTCGGCCCATCCACCCCGCACACCCGCGGGCCACGCCACGCCCGACGCGCCGGAGTCCGCTCCGCACTGGCAGGAACTCGCCGACGCCGTCTGGCTCGCCGCGTACTGGGACAGCCGAGGCCACACCCCCGGCACCGGTGAGGCCGAGGCGCCGTCACCCCTGCCGCCGTCGGAGCCCGGGCCGCCGCCGGGGCCGATGCCCGACATCCCGTATACGCCGCCGCTCCCTGACACGGGCACCGTGCCGCCGCCGGTGCCGGACGCCGACCCCGAAGGCCCGCTGACCCTGCGCCTGGACCGGCCGCGGCTGCCCATGCCCGATTCCGACCGGCCCGCCCCCGCCCGGCGCACCGCCCTGCTCGCCCGCTCCCTGCACCGAGTCGGCCGCCGGGTGCCCTCCCGTACCGCGCTGGAACTCGACGAGGTCCTCACCGCCGAGCGGGCTCTCGCCGACGATCTGTGGCTGCCGTACTTCCGGCGCGCCGAGGACACCGCGTTCGACCTGGTCCTGCTCGTGGACGACGCGCCCACGATGCGCATCTGGGACGAGGACCTGGCGAGGCTGATCTCCGCGGCGGAGGCCAGCGGGGCCTTCCGTGACGTCCGCCCCGTCAAGGTGGTCCTGCCCACGGAGGGCGCGCCCTCGCTGCGCTGGGACACCACATCCGGCGCCGACCCCGCCGAACTCCTCGACGGCAGCGGCACCCGGATCTTCCTCGTGGTCACCGACGGCCTCGCGCACGGCTGGGCGGGGCGGGCCGCAGACGCGCTCCTGACCCGCCTCGGCCGCGCCGGACCCACCGCGGTCGTCCATCTGCTGCCACCCCACTTACGGCACCGCTCGTCGCTCTACCCGTACCCCGCGGTCCTCGAGGCGGGCGGTTTCGGCGCACCCAACCCCGTTCTGCTGCACCGGCCGCCGACCAGCGGACCCGACCCGGTACGTCCCCTGCCGGAGGGCGGAGACGACACCGTGCCCGTGCCGGTGCTCTCGCTCAAGCCCCAGTCGCTGGCCGCCTGGGCCGACCTGGTGACCGGCGAACGGGGAGTGCGGCACGCACTGCCCGTCGTACTGGCGGGCACGCTCACCAAGGGCTCACCCGCACCCGGCCTGAACGCCCCGCGCCACGGCCTGCCCGCCGCCGCCCGCGCCATCGTGCGCCGCTTCCGCACCCTCGCCACCCCGGCGGCGCGCCGCCTCGCCGCCCATCTGGCCACCGTGCCCCTCGACTTCGGTCTCATCGACCAACTGCGCCGACGCGCCATGCCCGAGACGGTCCCCGCTCATCTCGCGGAGATCTTCATGGGCGGCCTCATCGACTGGGACGGTGCGAGTGAAGGACGCCCCGACTTCGCCGACGGAGTGCGCGAGGCCCTGCTCGCCACGACGACCCGCCCTCAACTCGCCCGCATCGTCGGCCTGCTCGGGGAACTGCCCGCGGCCGGCCGAGGCGGGGTGGCGCTGCGGGCCGCGGTGCGCGACCCCGCCGGCCGTCCGCTGCCCGATCCGTGGGACGACTGGTGGCGCCCCGAGCTCGCCATCATGCGGGCGCTCTCCGGGAGCATGTACAGCGACCGGGCCAACCGCATTGAACTACCTCAAACTATTGAACCCCCGCAAAATGGTATGAATCGACACGATCTTGTTCCTGCCGGGTATTCTCCGGAGTCGTCACCGTCCGTCACGGACGGCGTTGACCAGGGGGAGAACGCCGATAGACCCTCTGGAGAGCTCGTGCCGATTCCGGTCCTCCCCGCCACGTCCGACCCTCAAGCCCCGGAGGCTGAGCCGCCCATGCACAGCAGCACCACCAGCGCAGGGAACGCCCTTCTGGTGAACGTACCCCTGCGGAACACATCGTTCGTCGGGCGTACGGCGCTGCTGGCCCTAGTGGAGGAGCAACTCGAAGCCCAGGACGCCGCGGCTGTGCTGCCGCACGCGCTGCAGGGCCTGGGCGGTGTCGGCAAGTCACAGCTCGCCCTGGAGTACGTCTACACCCACCAGCAGCAGTACAAGGTGATCTGCTGGATCCCCGCCGAGCGCGAGAGTCTCATCCTCGGCGCGCTCTCACAGCTCGCCGCGCGTCTCGGCGTCGTCCCTGCCGACGCGGAGAACCGGGGGGCCCCGGCCGCCAACACCGCGGTGCCTGCGGCTCTGGAAGCACTCCGCACGGGCGTTCCGTACGACAACTGGCTGCTGGTGTTCGACAACGCGGAGGACATCGACACCGTCCGCAGCTATTTCCCGGCGAACGGCCCGGGCAAGATCATCGTCACCTCGCGCAACCGTGACTGGGAGCGGGTCGCCACCCCTCTGCCGGTGGACGTCTTCGAGCGCGACGAGTCGATCCAGCTGCTGCAGAAGCGCTCTCCCGACCTGTCCCGCGAGGAGGCCGGGCGGCTCGCCGAGGCGCTCGGCGACCTGCCTCTCGCCGTCGAGCAGGCGGGCGCGTGGCTGGGGGTCACCGGCATGCTCGTCACCGAGTACCTGGCCCTCCTCGACCAGCGCAGCCCGGAGATCCACGAACTCGACCCCAACCCGGACTATCCGGTCTCCGTCGCCGCCGCCTGGGACATCTCGCTCGGCCGGATCGGCGAGAACAACCCCGGCGCCCGCAAACTCCTCGACATCTGCGCCTGCATGGCCCCCGAGCCCGTGCCGCTGTCACTCCTGCGCGGTAGCCGCGGCATCGACATCGCGCCCGACGTCAACCCGGTGCTGCGCGAGTCGATCAAGCTCAGCCGGGCCATCCGCGATCTGGGCCAGTTCTCGCTGGTGAGACTGGACCTGCGCAACGACACGCTGCAGATGCACCGGCTGCTGCAGAACGTGCTGCTGACCAAGCTCGGCGAGGACGAGCGCCGGACGACCCGTGACGCCGCACACCAGCTGCTGTCCGCGGCGAAGCCCGGTCAGCCCTCCTCGTCCCTGGAATGGCCGGCCTACCTGGCGCTGCTGCCGCACATCCTCACCTCCGAGGCGGTCGCCAGCAACGACACCTGGGTACGCGAGCTCATCCACGACACGACGTCTTTCCTGTACTACTGGGGCGACCACGAAAACGCGGTCGTCCTCGCACGGCAGGCCCGCGAGACCTGGACCCGGACCTCCGGCGAGGAAGACGCCCAGGCCCTGCGGATCTCCAAGCTCCTCGCCTTCTGCCTGCGTGTGCTCGGCCGGGTCGCCGAGTCGATCCCGCTCAACGAACAGGCCCTGGAGGTCTCCCGCCGCGGCGGTGTCGACGAGGAGGAGCTCCTCGACTCGATGACCCAGATGTGCGACGCGCTGCGCTACCAGGGCGCGTTCACGCAGGCACGCGACCTCGCCCAGGAGGCGTACGACCGGGCCACGTCGCAGTTCGGACCCGAGGACCCCACGACGCTCCAGGCGGCGCACGCCCTCGGTGTGGGGCTGCGCCTGTGCGGGCAGTACCGGGAGGCGCTCGCCCTCGACCAGGAGACGTACCGTCTGCGCGACCTGCTGTTCGGCCCGAACAGCGGCCTGACCTTCAACACCCTCAACGCCGTCGCCCTCGACATGTGCGAGAGCGGCGACTACCCCGGGGCGCGGGACCGCCAGGAGGAGACGTACCGCAGGCAGCGCGAGGCCGTCGGCGAGGGCAACCCCACCGCCATGGCCGCCGCTCGCAACCTCGCCGTGTTCCGGCGCCGCGACGGCGCCGTGGCCGAGGCCGCGAAGCTCTCCGAGGAGACGCTGCGCCGTCTGACGGCACGCTATGGGGACGACCACTCGGCCACCCTCACCGTGGCGATCAACGTGGTCGTCGACCGGCGCCTGGTCGGCGACCTGGAAGGGTCGCGCTCCCTGGGAGAGGAGACCGTGCGGCGCAACACGCAGCGCCTCGGCACCGACCACGCTCACACCCTCATCACCATGGCCAACCTGGCGGCCACCCGGCGTGCCCTCGGCGACGTGTACACGGCGCAGGAACTCGACGACGCGGCCGCGGCGCGCCTCACGGCGACCCTCGGCAAGCGCCACGTGCTGACCCGGACCGTCGCCATCGGCCAGGCCAACAACCACTACGCCCGCCTGGACTTCGAGCACGCCCACGAGGTCGACGAGGCCAATCTGCCGCTGCTGACCGAGGCCGTCGGCCCGGACCACCCGCTGACCCTCGCCTGCACCGCCAACCTCGCCCTGGACCTGAGGGGGCTGGGCCGGGGCGATGAGGCCGACGAAGTGGGCCGGCGGGCCGTGGAGGGCTTCACCCGCGTGGTGCGCAGCGACCATCCCTGGCTGCTGGCGGCCCAGCAGCGCCGGCGTATCGAGTGCGACCTTGCGCCGATGCCGCTGTAGGAGACCGCTGTAGAAGGTCCGGCTCCTGGGGCGGTGACACCGCGTGCCATCGCCCGGGGTGCTATCCAGAACGTCCATGCCACACTGGTGATGTGACGCTGTGACAGTCATGTGACGGCCGTGGCCGTGCCGCCACGGTCATGACGCCGACGGGGGGTTGCGCGTATGACAGGGACGACGGTCGTCTTCATCCACGGGACAGGGGTGCGCGAGCCGCGCTTCACCGCGCTGGCCGAGAGCGTCCGTGCCTCGCTCGATGCCGAGCGGTCCGGGCTGCGGTTCGTGCCGTTCTACTGGGGCGACACCCATGGCGCGACACTCGGCGCCGGAGGTGCCTGTCTGCCGCCGTCCAGCGGGCATGCCCGGACCCTGGCCTCCGGCGACGGGGACGACATCGCCGCCTGGGGAGTCCTCTACGACGACCCCGACGCCGAACTCGCCCTGGCCGCGGCCGCCGCGCCGCCCAAGGCCGAGCGCCCTCCCGGCGCGGCCCGCCCCGAGCAGGCCGTGCGCGCCCGCCTGGGCGAGCTGGCCGCCCAAGGGGACGCGGCCGCGGCCGAACTGGGGCCCGGGCTCGCCGAGTCCGCGACCGCGCTGGCCGCCCACCCGCTGCTCGCACCGGCTGCCGCCGCCCTGTCCCCGGAGGACCTGGCCGTCCTCCTCGCCCGCGCCCTGACAGCCCGTGTCGTCGCCGCCGCGCTCGACGCCGACGCACCGCTGATCCCCGACGGCGACACCCGCGACGCCGTGGCCGCCAGCCTCTCCGAGACCCTGGGCGCGCCGCCCGCCGGCAGCGGGCGCACACTGCGCGGACGCCTGCTGCGCATCGCGACGGGCGCCGCGGCGCGGGCCGCCCTGCGCCGCCGCCGCGCCCTCACCGAGGCCGCCCACCCCGCCGCCGGCGACATCCTGCGCTACCTCAGCCGTGGCGAGCCCCTGCGGGCCGAACTGCGCGCCCTGATAGGCGAGTTGCCCGGACCCGTGGTCCTCATCGGGCACAGCCTTGGCGGCATCATCGCCCTCGACACCCTCGTCAGCGCGCCGCTGCCCCAGGTCCGCCTCCTGGTGACGGCCGGTTCTCAGGGTCCGTTCCTGTACGAGTCCGGCTCCCTGCCCTCGCTCACCCACCCGCAGCCGCTGCCGCCCCACGTTCCCGACTGGCTCAATCTGTACGACCCCCGGGACCTGCTCGCCTACCTCGGCGCGGGTCTCTTCCCGGGCCGCGTCACGGACGTGTCCGTCGACAGCCGCCAGCCCTTCCCCGCCTCGCACAGCGCGTACTGGACCAACCCAGCCGTCTACCGCCACATCGTGGGCCGCCTGCCGTGAGCCACCTCAGCCCCGACCGGGTGCACGCACTGATCGTCGGTATCGAGCGGTACGACGCGGGGGCCACCTGGGACCTGCCGGGACCTGCCCGTGACGCTCTCGCCTTCCACGCCCTGCTGCGCTCCGCCGGGGTCCCGGACTCCCAAATCAGGCTTCACCTGGCCGGGTTGGACGGCTTCGCGCCGGGCATTCCGTACGCGGGCGCCGACCACGCCACCCTCCGACGTACCCTCGTCCACGAACTCTCCCCGGCGCAGGGCGACGTGCTGTGGGTGTGGTGGGGCGGCCACGGCGTCCTCGACGGGTCCGGCCACACCCGCCTGCTCTGCGCCGACGCCACGACCGGCGACAAGGTGGCCATCGACCTGGAGTCGGCGCTCGACCGGTACACGAGCGACGCAGTGCCCTCCCTCACCGACCAGTTGTGGATCGTCGACGCCTGCGAGACGTTCGAGGAGGACCTGGACTTCCGGGATCCCCTGCCGCCGGACGCCCTGCCCCGCGGGCACCGGACTCTGGCCCACCGTCAGATCGTGCTGCGGGCAGCGGGCCGTGGCCGGGAGGCCGCCAACGACCCCGTCCGTGCCACCGGCCTCTTCTCCGAGATCGTGCTCGCCCTGCTCGCCGAGCGGGCCGCCGACTTGCCCGCTCTGCCCGACCCGGAGGAGTTCTTCCCCGCCGTACTCGCCAAGGTGGAAGAACTGCGGGCCGCGCATCGCACCGCGCAGCACCCGGAGATCCTGCTGCGCAGCCCTGGGCGGACCGAGGTGCTGCCACCCGGCACGCCTCAGGTGCCCGCCGCGCCCCAACTGCCCGCGCGTTCCCCGCTGCCGCGCGCCGTGGCCGCGCTGCTCGCGTATCCGCTGATGGCCGACCCGGCCGAACGGCAGACCGTGGTCGGGCAGCTCAGCTCCGCTCTCACCGGAACGCTGCCCCGGCACACCAAGGCGCGTACCGATGTCACCGGCATCCTCACCGCGCTGCGCCGCCGGGGTTCCGCCGCGCTGCAGGAGCTGTACGACGCCGTGGTCGCCGTCGACGACGACCCGACACTGGCCGCCGAACTCGACGCCTCGCTGCGGGAGTTGACGCGGAGACAGGACGAACCCGGGCGGTCGGCCTGATCATGTGGCCTGATCGCACAGGTTTCCGACGAGGGTCCGCTTGGCCATGATGGTAGGAGACGGGGCATTGCGTGCCACCGTGTGTGAAGGGGGACCGATCTTGGATCAGCCAGCACCCGCCCGGCACGACGCCGACGTCGTAGCCATCCATCCGTCCCCCACGTCGGACGCCGCGGGGGCCCCCGCCTGGGAGTCGGAGCTGGCGGACCTCACGGGGATACCCCTCACCGACGTGGAGTCACTCGCCCCCCTCTCGCCACAGGCCCGCCTGCTCGGGGAGGTGCTCCGCGCCCGCTCCAGCATCCGCGGAGGGGGCGGCGATCCACCCGGCCGCGCCGAGTAGCCGCCCTCGCCCGCCCACTCACGAAGGCCGCGCGCAATGAACCAGCACGGTACGACCACGCACGGCATGGCACCCCCGTACCGCCCGGAGCCGCACCGCCCCACGCATCCGCCGCTCACGATGCCCGACCACCTCTTCGCGCAGCTCGCCACCGGCGGCCACTCAGCCGAGGCCCTGGCATTCCTGGAGCGCGGTGAGCGCGCGCGTCGGCTGCTCCTTCTGCGCACCCTGCTAGACCGGCTCGACGCCCTGTCCACGCCGCTGACGCCGCCCGCGCGGGCCTGGGCCGTCGTCACGGAGGCGGCCGGGGTGGCGCCCGAGGCCGTGGAGCGGCTGCTGCTCGCACCGGGGACGGGCAGCTGGCTCGGCCACGTACTGCGCCGCAGCCACGGCACGTCCTCCGGGCCGCCGATGTGGGCCGAGGCCGGGCACCTGTGCGCACTGGCCGTCGTCGCGGCCGTGCACGCCGGCACCACCGCCGACCTCCTCGTCCCCCTCATGGACGGCGCCCTGCACCTGCCCGCTCTCGGGCGCCTGCGGGTGCCGGGCGTGGCACCTCACCCCACGGTGGGGCGGGCGCGGGTCAGCGGGGGAGAGGTGACGGTGACCGTGCCGGGTGCCCCCGGCGTGCCGGCCGTGCGCTGCCGCCCTGTCACCGTCCCCGCGGGCAGCCCCGAAGTGGCGGCCGGCGCAGGACCGCACTGGCTTCCGCTGCGCACCCTCGCCCTCCCCGCCTCCGCGGGCGGCGGAACGGTACTGCTCGACGACCTCGATCCCTACCGCGACCTCGACGAGCCCGTGCCGGCGGAACGGCTCGACGACGAGGAGGCGGCGGCCTGGCAGCGGTTGTTCGAGGAGGCTCTGGTGCTGCTCGGGGCGCGTAGCGGGGACGGGCCGGACGCCGGGCGCGGGCCCGACACCGGGTACGGGCCCGGGCGGCTCGTCCCAGCCGCGGTCCGTGTCGTCGTCCCCTGGGGACGTACCACGAGCACGCCTCCGCCCCCGCCCTTCGTCCGCACCTCCGCCACCAGCGGCGACGCCTACGGTGCCATGGTGGTCTCGCGCCCCGCGACGGCCGTCGCCCTCGCCGAGACCCTGGTCCACGAGTTCCAGCACAGCAAACTCGCCGCCCTCCTCCACCTCTTCGAGCTGCTCGACGACGACCGCGCGGAGTGCCACTACGCCCCCTGGCGCCCCGACCCCCGCCACCTCACCGGCCTGCTGCACGGGGCGTACGCCTTCACGGCCGTCACCGGCTTCTGGCGCGACCGCCTCGCCGACGATTCCGGCAGCCCCACCGCCGCGTACCACTTCGCGCTGCGCCGGCTCCAGACCCGTGTCGTCGTGCGGACTCTGCTCGGCAGCGGCCGGCTCACCGCACCCGGGCGGCGCCTGGTGTCCGGGCTCGCCGCGACCCTCGACGGGTGGCTGCGCGAGCCGGTGGACGCGGCCGCCCTCGCCCGGGCGCGCACGGCCGCCGCCCTGCACCGCACCGAATGGCGGCTGCGCAACCTCGACGGCCCCGGTGCCCGGCCCCGCCTCCGTGCCGGCGCCCTTTCGTGGGCCGACACCCGCACCCACGCCTTCGCCGAGCCGCCCGCCGCGCCCCGCACAGCCGACGAGTACCTGGCCGCCGGCGACCCCGCCGGTGCCGTTGTCCGGTACGCCGACATGCTGGCGCGCACCCCCGACGATCCGGCCACCCTCGCGGGCTGGATCGTCGCCCGGGCCGCGCTGCACCCCGGCCGCGGCGACGCCCGGCGCGCACTGGCCCGCCCCGAACTGCTGACCGCTGCAACCGAGGGGTGAAGGGGTGGCCGAGTGGTCAGGATGAGGGCATGGGATTCCATGTCGACTCCGAGGCCGGACGGCTGCGGCGCGTCATCCTGCACCGCCCCGATCTGGAGCTCAAGCGGCTCACTCCGAGCAACAAGGACGCACTTCTCTTCGACGACGTGCTGTGGGTGCGCCGGGCCCGGCAGGAGCACGACGGGTTCGCCGACGTGCTCCGCGACCGCGGTGTGACCGTCCACCTCTTCGGCGATCTGCTCACCGAGACCCTCGACGTCCCGGCGGCCAGGAACCTCGTACTGGACCGGGTCTTCGACGAGAAGGAGTACGGACCGCTGGCCACCGACCATCTGCGGGCGGCGTTCGAGACGATGGGCTCGGCCGAGCTCACGAAGGCGCTGGTCGGGGGGATGACGAAGCGGGAGTTCCTGGAGCGGCACCCGGAGCCCACATCCGTCCGCTTCCATGTCATGGAGCTCGACGACTTCCTGCTCCACCCGCTGCCCAACCACCTCTTCACCCGGGACACCTCGGCCTGGATCTACGACGGGGTGTCGATCAACGCGATGCGCTGGCCCGCCAGGCAGCGCGAGACCGTGCACTTCGAGGCGATCTACCGGCACCACCCGCTGTTCCACGCCGACCGGGCCGGACCGTTCCACATCTGGTCGGAGGGGCAGCACGACTATCCGTCGACCATCGAGGGCGGCGACGTCCTGGTGATCGGCAACGGCGCCGTACTCATCGGCATGAGCGAGCGCACCACGCCGCAGGCCGTCGAGATGCTGGCGCACAAGCTGTTCGCCGCTGGCTCCGCGCAGACCATCGTGGCGCTCGACATGCCCAAGCGGCGTGCGCTGATGCACCTCGACACCGTCATGACGATGGTCGACGGCGATACGTTCACTCAGTACGCCGGGCTCGGCATGCTCCGCTCGTACACCATCGAGCCGGGCGTCGACGCCAGGGAGCTGAAGGTCACCGACCATCCGCCGGAGCACATGCACCGGGCGATCGCCGCGGCCCTCGGGCTGAGCGAGATCCGTGTGCTGACCGCCACACAGGACGTGCACTCCGCCGAGCGCGAGCAGTGGGACGACGGCTGCAACGTCCTCGCCGTCGAGCCGGGCGTGGTCATCGCCTACGAGCGGAACTCCACGACAAACACCCACCTGCGCAAACAGGGCATCGAGGTCATAGAGATACGGGGAAGCGAGCTGGGACGGGGGCGGGGCGGGCCGCGCTGCATGAGCTGTCCGGTGGAGCGGGACGCGGTGGCCGGGTAGGCCCTGTGGTCGCGCTGAACGTGCACCAATCCGACCGCAAGATCGCATAGAAATGTTGACGATCGTATAGACTTCCATGGTTCCCGCATTCGTACACCCAGGAGAGCTCCCATGGCGACAGTCCCGACCGGTCTCACCGGCCGCCACCTCCTCAAGGAGCTGGATTTCACCGCCGAGGAGTTCAGGAGCCTGATCGACCTGGCCGCCGAGCTCAAGGCGGCCAAGAAGGCGGGGACCGAGACCCGGCACCTGACCGGCCGGAACATCGCGCTGATCTTCGAGAAGACCTCGACCCGTACGCGCTGCGCCTTCGAGGTGGCGGCCGCCGACCAGGGCGCCTCCACGACGTATCTGGACCCGTCCGGCTCGCAGATCGGGCACAAGGAGTCGGTGAAGGACACGGCGCGCGTGCTCGGGCGGATGTTCGACGCCATCGAGTACCGGGGCGACAGCCAGGCCGGTGTCGAGGATCTCGCCGCCCACGCGGGCGTGCCCGTCTACAACGGGCTCACCGACGACTGGCACCCCACCCAGATGCTGGCCGACGTGCTCACGATGACCGAGCACACCAGCAAGCCGCTGGAGCGGATCGCCTTCGCCTACCTCGGCGACGCCCGCTTCAACATGGGCAACTCCTACCTGGTCACCGGCGCGCTGCTCGGCATGGACGTACGGATCGTCGCCCCGAAGTCGTACTGGCCGGCGGACGAGATCGTCACCGAGGCCCGGAAGCTCGCCGAGACCTCGGGCGCCCGGATCACGCTCACTGAGGACGTCGCCGAGGGCGTGCAGGGCGCCGACTTCGTCGCGACCGACGTCTGGGTGTCGATGGGGGAGCCCAAGGAGGTGTGGGACGAGCGCATCACCGCGCTCGCGCCGTACGCCGTGACCATGGATGTGCTGCGCGCGACCGGCAACCCCGATGTGAAGTTCCTGCACTGCCTGCCGGCCTTCCACGACCTGGGCACCAAGGTCGGCCGCGAGATCCACGACCGCCATGGCCTGGACTCGCTCGAGGTCACCGACGAGGTCTTCGAGTCCGAGCACTCGGTCGTCTTCGACGAGGCCGAGAACCGGCTGCACACCATCAAGGCGGTGCTCGTCGCGACGCTTGCCTGAGTAATTGCCCTGAGCCCTTCGCACCACCCGTGACACCGGCGGGCCCGGACCACCCTTCCCGTGCCCCCGCCGTCGCGCGGCCCACCCCGTCGCGCACAGCACCACCAGAAACGAGAACAACCCATGGCCCGTCCACGCCCCTCAGGAGCCGGACTCCGCATCAAGTCCCCCGAACTGCTCGTCGCCGAATCGGGGGCGGACCTCGAAGGCCATGGCCTGAGGCGCACCATGGGGCTGTTCCAGCTGGTGTGCTTCGGTGTCGGCGCGGTCGTCGGCACCGGCATCTTCGTCGGCCTGTCCGACACGGTCGCGGAGGCCGGCCCGGCCGTCGTCATCTCCTTCGTGCTGGCCGCGATCACCTGTATCTTCACGGCCTTCTCCTTCGCCGAGCTGGGCGGCGCGATCCCGGTATCCGGGTCCTCCTACTCCTTCGCCTACGCCACCCTCGGTGAGCGCATGGCGTTCCTCGTGGGCTGGTGCCTGCTCCTCGAGTACGGCGTCTCGGCCTCCGCGGTCGCCGTCGGCTGGGGCCAGTACCTCAACGAACTGCTGAACAGCCTCATCGGCTGGGAGCTGCCCGCAGCCCTCGCGAACCCGCCCGGTGACGGCGGCGTCGTGAACGTCCCCGCCGTGATCGTGATGGTGCTCGCCGCGCTGCTCCTGGTGCGCGGCATGCGCGAGAGCGCGCGGGCGACCGCCGCCATGGCCGTCCTGAAGATCGCCATCCTGGTGCTGTTCTGCGGCATCGCCTTCACCGCCTACCAGCAGGGCAACCTCTCCGACTTCGCGCCCTTCGGACTCTCGGGCATCACCTCGGGCGCCTCGCTGGCCTTCTTCTCGTACATCGGCTTCGACGCCGTCACCACGGCCGGTGAAGAGGTCAAGAACCCGCGGCGCAACATCCCGCTCGCCATCCTGATCTGCCTCGGCATCGTCACCGTGCTGTACTGCCTGGTCGCGGTCGCCGCGATCGGCGCGTTCTCGGCGGACGGCGTGGCCGGCACGCCTGCGGCGCTCTCGATGATCGTCAACGAGGTCACCGGCTCGACCGTCGGCGGCGCCGTCATCGCCTTCGGCGCGGTCGTGGCGATCGCCTCGGTTGTGCTCGCCGTGATGTACGGGCAGACCCGCATCCTGATGTCGATGTCCCGCGACGGCCTGATCCCGCGCGTGTTCGAGCGGATCTCCCCGAAGACGTCCACGCCGGTCGCCGGCACCTGGATCGTCGCCGTCGTCTTCGCGATCCCCGCGGCCGTCGTACCGCTCGACGCGATCATGAACCTGACGACCATCGGCACGCTCGCCGTCATGGCCGTCGTCAACTTCGCGGTGATCGCGCTGCGCCGCAGCCGCCCGCAGCTGAAGCGCAGCTTCCGGGTGCCGTTCTACCCGGTCAGCCCGCTGCTCGGCATCGGCTTCTGCGTGTATCTGATGTACGGCACCGGGGTCGAGACCTGGGTGCAGTTCGCCGTGTTCCTGGCGGTGGGTGTGCTGGTGTACGCGGGGTACGGGCGCCGTCACTCGAGGTTCCGGGCGGACGGTGCATCGGCGGAGGCCGGGCCCGGTGCCGGGGCTGATGACGAGCCGGAGGCCGACGCGCCGGGGGCTAAGAAGGCCGCCGCTGCTCAGGCACCGCGGGGAGCCTGAACCAGACCGCCTTGCCGGTCGCGGTGGGGCGGTGACCGCAGGAGGAGCTCAGGGCGCGGATCAGAAGCAGGCCGCGCCCTCCTTCCTGCCACGGGTCCGGCGGTTCGATGGGCTCCGGCTGGGTGAGCTGCGTGGGCGGCGCGGGGTCGGGGTCGTGCACCTCGACCTGGCAGCCGCTGGGCAGCAGTTCCACGACGAGCTCTATGGGGGTGTGGCCGTCGGTGTGCTCGACCGCGTTGGCGACGAGCTCGGCGGTGAGCAGCTCGGCGGTGTCGCTTTCGGCTGCGCAGCACTCGATGTCGGCGAACGCCGTACGGACCAGGGCACGGGCGACGGGCACGGCCGCTGCGGAGTGCGGCAGTGCGATGCGCCAGCTGGCAGGGGCGGGGGCAGGGAAATCGTGCACGGCGGGGTCCGTTCGGGAGCAGGTGGTCCATGTGGTCCTGCTTTCAACCGTATGAATGGTAAGGGGTGTATGAGCAGAGGCTCCGGTCAGGTGTATGTGTGACGAACGTCCCTGTTGAGCTGACCGCCCGCTGGCCGTGTGAGCCGGCTCACCTGGGCCCCGTAAGCCCTCGATCCCGCAGCACCCGCCGCTCCACCGGCCGGAAGATCAGCGCCTCCACCAGGACCCCGATCGCCAGGATCACCACCACCGCGGCCACGATCAGCGTGAAGCTCTCGCTCTCCTTGCCCGCATTGAGGATCTGCCCGACCCCCGGCAGGGGCGTCGCGGTGATCAGTTCGGCGGTCATCAGAGCCCGCCAGCCGAAGGTCCAGCCCTGCCGAAGGGCCGTGACAAGGCCGGGCAGCGCGGCCGGCAGCAGCACCTTGCGCACCGCGCGGACCCCCGTCGCCCCCATCGTCACGCCCGCCCGCCGCAGCAACGGCGGAATCTGGTCGAGCGCGCTGACCAGCCCCATCGAGACCGACGGCACGGCGCCGAGCAGGACGACCGCGTACACGGCCTGTTCCGACTCGCCGAGCGCGATCACCGCCAGCGGTACCAGCGCGGCCGCGGGCAGCGACTGGAAGGCGGACAGGACGGGCGCGATGACGGTGCGGACCGGCGCGTAACGGTAGACGAGGAGCCCCAGCGGGGCGCCGACCAGCACCGAGGCGGCGAACCCGAAAAGACAGCGCTCCAGGCTGTGCCCCAGGGCGGGCAGCAACGTGCCGTCGCGCCACAGATCACCGAGCTCCCCGGCCACCGAGGCGGGCGCGGGCAGGGTGGACGGGACGCCCAGGGCGTACGCAAGCTGCCACACCACCAGGACGAAGACGACGGCGGCGAGCGGCGCCACCGCCTTCTTCGCGGCCCGGCGCGCCGCGGGCGCGGACGGCGACTCCAGGGCGTCCAGGCCCGAGGAGATGTCGTCCCCGCCTTCGAGGGAGGACGTGCCGGTGGGCTTCAGGTCAGTGGCGGGCATGACGGCGGATCTCCTCACGCAGATGTCCGGTGATCTCGAGGGACAGTTCGGCGACGTCGTGGTCCTCGATACGACGGGGGTAGGGGATGCCGACCTGCCATTCGTGGGCGATCCGGCCGGGCCGGGATGAGAGCAGTACGACCCGCTGTCCCAGCCGGACCGCCTCCCGGACGTTGTGCGTGACGAAGACGATGCTCAGCTTCCGTTGTTCCCAGACGTCGGTCAGCACCTCGTGCAGGACGTCGCGGGTGATCGCGTCGAGCGCGGCGAACGGCTCGTCCATCAGCAGGATCCGACTGCCCTGCGCGAGGGCACGCGCCAGCGCCACGCGCTGCCGCATACCGCCCGACATCTCGTGGATGCGTTTGCCGTGAGCACCCTGGAGACGGACGAGGGCGAGCAGCCGCTCGGCCTCCGCCCGCCGCTCCCTGCGGTCCATCCCGCCTAGTTCCAAGGCGAGTTCGACGTTTCCGCCGGCCGTCAGCCAGGGGAACAGCGCATGGTCCTGGAACATCAGCGCGGGCCGGGCGGCGCGGGCCGTCACCGTGCCCGCGGTCGGCCGGTCGAGGCCCGCCACCAGGTTGAGCAGCGTGGACTTGCCGCAGCCGGAGGCGCCGAGCAGGCAGACGAACTCGCCCTCGGCCACATCGAGGTCGATGCGGTCCAGGATCAGCGCGTCGCCGAACCGCTTGGTGGCCCCTGCCAGTCGTACGGCCGGTGCGGCAGCCGTGTCTGCTACGGACGTGCTGGTTACAGACGTGCGGGCCATTCAGGTCACCGCGCCATGCCTGCGGTCAGGGTCGCACCGTCCGCCGGGTCGATCAGCAGGAACGAGCCGGTGCGGCGCACATCGGCGTACGGGTCGAGCGCGAGCGGCTCGGCCGTGCGGAGCGTGACGCGGCCCAGGTCGTTGGCCGCGAACTCCCCGGCACCGTGGAGGTCCTTGACGATCGCCCGGACGGTACGGGTGGTGTGGCGCAGCAGCACCCGGTCCCCGTTCCGCAGCGGCCGGTCCGCCAGATGGCAGACGTCCGCCTCGACGTCCTGGGTGGTGCACGGCGCGGCGGCCGTCGGCACGATCAGGTCGCCGCGGGCGATGTCCAGTTCGTCCGCGAGGCACAGGGTGAGGGACTGCGGCGCGCAGGCAGCAGCCGCCTCCCGGCCCAGTACGTCGATCGCGGTGATCGTCGACGTACGTCCGGACGGCAGCACCGTGACCTCGTCGCCGACGCGCAGCGTGCCCGAGACCAACTGGCCCGCGTAGTAGCGCACTCCGTCGTGCCTGATCACGTATTGGACGGGGAAGCGCGGCGGCGCCGCTGCCGCGTCGTCGCCGACCGGCACCGTCTCCAGGTGTTCGAGGACGGTCGGGCCGCCGTACCAGTCCATGTTCGCGGACGGTTCGACGACGTTGTCTCCGGCGAGCGCGGAGATCGGGATGGCGGTGATCTCGGGTACGCCCAGTTCCGTCGCGTACTGGACGAACTCCGCGGCGACCTTGGTGAAGACCGGCTCTGCGTAGTCGACGAGGTCCATCTTGTTGACGGCGAGGACGACGTGGGGGACGCGGAGGAGGGCGGCGATGGCGGCGTGGCGGCGGGTCTGCTCGACGACGCCGTTGCGGGCGTCCACCAGGATGACCGTCAGTTCGGCCGTCGATGCGCCGGTGACCATGTTGCGGGTGTACTGCACGTGGCCGGGGGTGTCGGCAAGGATGAACCGGCGCCGGGGCGTGGCGAAGTAGCGGTAGGCCACGTCGATGGTGATGCCCTGCTCGCGTTCGGCGCGCAGGCCGTCGGTGAGGAGTGCGAGGTCGGGGGCGTCCTGGCCGCGGCTGGCGGATGCGCGCTCGACGGCTTCGAGCTGGTCGGCGAGGACCGACTTGGAGTCGTGGAGCAGGCGGCCGACGAGCGTGGACTTGCCGTCGTCCACGGAACCGGCCGTCGCGAAGCGCAGGGTGTCGACTTCGGGCATGGCGGTGTGCCCCGTGCCGGTCGTGGGGCCGGGGATGGTGGTGGTGCTGGTCATGTCTAGAAGTACCCCTCGCGCTTGCGGTCTTCCATCGCGGCCTCGGAGAGCTTGTCGTCGGCGCGGGTCGCGCCCCGTTCGGTGAGGCGGGATGCGGCGATCTCGGCGATCACGGCGTCGAGCGTGGTGGCGTCGGA